>CAZKNC010000008.1:0-16670 GCA_964553935.1 uncultured Planctomycetia bacterium
CGTTCACCCCGCACCCGTCCCTCCGGCCCCGCGACGGGGTTGCCCGGTGCGGCACCTCCGCAGGCCGGCTACCTTGAATACGCTCTCAGCGAACGGTGCATTCCGATGACAGGACCCGTGGCTGGCGAAACGGATCTTCTTGTGATCGGCGGAGGAATCGTCGGCGCCGGCATCGCCTGGGACGCCTCTTTGCGCGGTCTCTCCTGCGCGCTGGTTGAGCAGGGTGATTTTGCTTCCGGCACCTCTTCCAAAACCAGCAAACTCATTCACGGCGGGATCCGGTACCTGGAACAGCTGAATTTTCGGCTCGTGTATGAAGCGCTCCGGGAACGGAGCATCCTGCTGAACATCGCGCCTCAATTCGTCAGACCTCTGGAGTTCCTGATCCCGGTGCGTGATCGCCGGCCGCGGCCTTGGCCGATGGTTTGCGCGGGCGTTTTTCTCTATGATCTGCTGGCGGGCCGTCGGCGCATCGGCTGGCATCGTTTCTTGGGAGAGCGGGAGCTCGAACAAATGGAGCCCCGGTTAGCCGCGGCCGGTTATCGAAAAGCGGTTCTTTATCAGGACGCTCAGATGGACGACGCCGGCCTGGTTCGGGCGGTCTTGAAAGCCGCTGAGCGCTCGGGAGCCGTTTTGTACGATCAGACGCGGGTCATTGGCATGACCCGGGAAGGCGGCCGGCTGTCGGGGGTTGAGGTCGAGGATCATGCAAGCGGACGTGCGGGTGTGGTCAAGGCGCGGCGCGTCATCAATGCCGCCGGCCCTTGGGCGGACCGGGTGCGCCGATTGGCGGATCCTTCCGCCAAACCGCTGATCCGGATGTCCAAAGGAATCCACCTCGTTTTTCCTGGAATGGGTCTCCGGCATGCGCTGTTGGTTTCTTCGGAAAGAGACGGTCGGATTTTCTTCGTGATTCCCTGGAAGGGGAACACGCTGGTCGGAACGACCGACACCGACTATTCCGGAGATCCGGCCGACGCGAAGGCGGAACCGGAAGACATCGACTATCTGCTGACCGAGGCGAATCATGTTTTACCCGGGTTCCATTTTCAGAAGGAGAACATCCTCTCGACGTTTGCGGGAATCCGGCCGCTGATCGCGCAGGAGAAGAGGGATCCCTGGGCGGTTACTCGCTCTCATCGGATCCAGGAGGATCCGGACGGCTTGCTGACCGTCCTGGGCGGGAAATTTACCACGTTCCGGAAGATCGCCGAGGATGTCGTGGACCGGGTGGCTCGCAGTTTTCCCGATCGCCGCCTTGCCCCCTGCCGCACCGCTGCCGGGCCGATTGTTAGTAAAGACTAAATCTATATAATCTCTTGACGGGGGGTGGCTGGCTCAGCCACACTTCTGGTAGTACTTCGAAGAAGGGAACATCTTCTTCGTTTTTCTTTTGAGTGGTTTCTTGAGCGTTAAAAAAAGTCAACGGAGGACACTGATGGTCAAGCGAATGGTTGCAGGAATGCTGGTGATGGTCCTTTTGCAGGTGCCCTCCGCATGGGCTGAGCCTCCCGGGCAGGTTTCAGAACCTATCGAACCTATGGCAATGACATTGGAGCAAGCGGAGGTTGCTTCGACGGCTGTAGAGGCCACTGCCTTAGCGCAGTTTGTGGAACAAACCATGTCTGGCGCGGATATCCCCATCGAGGTTCCTATTGAATCGGAGCCGGAAGAGGAATGCGCTGAGCCGGCGGAGCCAAAGGAAGTCATGCCGCTGCCCGTTCCGGAAACGGCGAAGAACCCCAAGCCGGGCATCTACAGCGAAGAGAAACTGAAGAAGATGATCGAGGAAGCCAAAAAGAAAGGGCAGATTGTTTTCATACAGATCTCGGCGACCTGGTGCGGGCATTGCGCGCAATCCATCAAAGACATGCAGGCGATGATGGACAAGTACGGCAAGGAAGGCGCTATTTATATCGTCGTCGAAGTGGGCGCGACCGGTGAGGAAATGGAGGCGTATAAGAAAAAGTATCCCAACACAATCTTCGTCATTGTTCCAGGGGAGAGCCCTCCTCCGGATTTCCCGGCCTCCAGCTATCCAGCGATTTACTATTCAAGCGGAACAGCGTGGGTGCCGGCGCCAGCCGGCGCTCCCAGCGAGGCTACCCTCAAGAAATGGCAGGAAGCCATGCAGAAGTGGGCGGATGAAATGAAGAAAGCCGCCGGTGAGGTTGGAAACTAACGGACTCCTCGCTGAGGGCAGATCCGATTGACCGGGCAGGCGGGGCAGGCCGGTTTGCGCGCGGTGCAGATCCTGCGGCCGTGAAAGATCATCGTGTGAGAGAACAGCGTCCAGTCCTTCTTCGGCAGGAGCTTCATCAGGTCGATCTCGATCTTGTCCGGGTCGCGGTGCTGGGTCAGCCCCATTCGGCAGCTTAATCGCCGGACGTGCGTGTCCACCACGATCCCCGGTACGCCGTAGGCGTTTCCTAAAATCACATTCGCGGTTTTTCGCCCGACGCCCGGCAGGGTGATCAGCTCTTCCATGGTCCGCGGTACTTTTCCGCCGGATTTCCTCTTTAAGGTCCGCCCCACTCCCTGGATCGATTTCGCTTTCTGCCGGTAGAACCCGGTGGAGCGAATGATTTTCTCCCAATCCCTCTAATCCGATTGAGCATAGTCTTTCGCTGTTTTGTATTTTCGGAACAGTTCGGGCGTGACCTGATTGACGCGGACATCGGTGCATTGCGCGGAAAGAATCGTGGCGGCGAGCAGCTGCAGGGGATTGCGGTAATCGAGCGCGCACCGGGCGTCGGCATGCACCCTCTTGAGAATCGCCGTGATCTTCTTCACGCGCGTCATCATTTACTCCAGCCGCCTGGGTGTCAGGCAGGGTGTTCGGGCACGCTGGTCCGGCCCTGCGAGCCGGACGGCGCTCGGGTTTCTCACTCGCTCTCCCGCTCGTCCACCCATCGGCTTACGATTGTTGAAGGCCGGAGGGACGGGTGCGGGGTGAACGACCTCTGAGGAATGAGCGGCCAAGGCCCCGCACTCCTTCAAATCCTTTATTGGAATGGCGGGGAGCGATTTCCGAAGCGGAGCGAAGCCGCGCACGGTGGGCGCGGCAAGCGTTCGTGAACCCCGCTCCTGTTCCGACGGCCGAAGCAGCATGTTTAGGCAAGCAGCGAGCGGAGGGCGGTGTCGAGGTCCGGATGCTGGAAGCGATAGCCGGTGGATTTGAGCCGCTTGGGCTCCACGCGGGTGCTGGCCAGCAGCAGCTCCTGGCCCATCTCGCCGAACAGCAGATGGACCACAAAAGCGGGAACCGGAATGAAGGTGGGGCGATGAAGGGCTGAACCGAGTGCTTTGGTGAACTCCCGGTTGGTGACCGGATTGGGAGCCACTAGGTTCACCGGTCCGCGCAGCGATTCGGTGGTGAGCGCGTGGTGAATGGCGCCCAGCTCATCGGGCAGAGAGATCCAGCTCATGACTTGCTGGCCGGTTCCCAGCACGCCGCCTACTCCGAATCGGAACGGCGGCAGCATTTTTTTGAGCGCTCCTCCCTTGGCGGTGAGGACCACGCCGGTTCGAAGGTTCACGACCCGCAGGCCTTTCTGAGCAGCCGGCTCGCAGGCCTTCTCCCATGCGATGCCGGTTTCCGCCAGGAAACCGGTGCCGGGCGCGCTCTCTTCCGAAAGGGTTTCCGAGCCGCGATCTCCGTAGATCCCGATCGCGGAAGCGCAGAGGAAAATTTTAGGCGGGTGGGCGAGCTGCGACGCCGATTCGGCCAGGAACCGAGTTCCTTTGACGCGGCTGTCCCGAATCTGAGCTTTCTTCTCCGGCGTCCAGCGGCCGAAGATCGGTTCGCCGCCCAAATGAATGACCGCGTCGAATCCTTCCAGTCGTTTGGAGTCGATCACTCGGGCGACCGGGTTCCAGAGGATCTCTTCTTCCGGGGAGCCGGTTTTGGATCGGACCAGGCGGGTGACGGAATGCCCTTTGCTTTTGAGCAAGGGAAGGAGCCCGCTTCCAATGAGGCCGGTGGAGCCGGAGATCAGGATCTTCATGATAGGATTCTAACATGAGCCGATCGATCCTGGCCTGGTGCCTCTACGACCTGGCCAACACCATCTTTGCCATGAACATGACCAGTTATCATTTCCCGGTCTGGCTGGTGTCGGAGCGGGGTGGAAGCGAGTTCGTTTACAGTTTGGCGTTCGGCTCCTCGATGACGGCTTCGGCTTTGCTGATGCCGTGGCTGGGCCGCCGGATCGATCAGGGAAGGCGGCGAATTGTTTGGCTCATGCTTTGGACGGCCGCATGCGTGTTTTGCACGGCCGTGCTCGGTTTCGTCCAATCGCTGGCCGCGGCGCTGGCTGTTTTCGCGGCCGCCAATTTTTGTTACCAGATCGCCGGGGTGATTTACAACGCACTGCTTCCTTCGGTGGCACCCGAAGGACGGATGGGGCGGGTCTCCGGTTATGGGGTGGCGTTGGGTTACGTCGGCACGCTCATCGGGATTCTCGCGACCGCTCCGATCTTGGCGCGCTGGGGCAGGCAGGCGACCTTCGTTCCGACCGCGTTGTTGTTCGGTCTTTTTTCTGTGCCCACGTTTTTGTGGGTCCGAGAGCGCGCTTCGACGGGCTCAGCGCGAACGGATACTCTACCGCTCGTCCTGAGCTCGTCGAAGGATGAGCGGCAGGTCGTGGAGTGCCTCCGGCCTCTGCTGGCGCCGGCAAGCTGGGGGTTGAGCGTGATCGGAGTCGCGATCCTCTTCATGTCGGTCTATGCCAAGCAGGCGGTCCACCTGTCCGACGCGCAGCTGCAGTCCTTTCTCATTGCCGCGACCGCGGTGACGGTGGTAGGCACCTTTTTATGGGGACGGGTCACGGAAAAGCTGGGAGCTTTCCGCGCGCTGGAATGGGTCTGGTTTTTTTGGGCGCTGACGTTCGGGTTAGGTTTGCTGGGTTTCGATCCTGGATTGTTTTTCGTGGTCTCCTGCTTGTCGGGAGTGGCGCTGGGCGGCACCTGGGTGGCGTCGCGGGTTCTTCTGGTCGAATGGGTCGGGCCGGAGCGGGCAGGTGAATCGTTCGGGTTGTTCGGGTTCATCAGCCGGATCTCAGCAGTCCTGGGGCCGATGGTATGGGCGGGGATCTTGTGGCTGCTTACCCCGATGGGCCAGGAGCGCTATCGCGTGGGCATGGGGATTCTTTTCATCTCTACATTGATCGGTTGGCGGCTCTACCATAGAATAAAGATCCCATGACTCTCCCCATCGCTTCTTCCGATGCGCCGGGATTGGCGCGCGTCCGCCACGTCATCGCGGTGGCCAGCGGCAAGGGCGGAGTAGGAAAGACGACCCTCTCCGTGAATCTGGCCTGCGCTTTATCCCGGCAAGGGGCTCGGGTCGGGTTGGTCGATGCCGACATCACCGGTCCGAACGTTCCGCTCATGATGGGTCTGACCCAGCTGCCCGCTATGAAAGAGGGCAAGATCGTTCCGGCCGAGAATTTCGGCGTCAAGATGATCTCGATGGGGTTTCTGATCCGGCCCGGGGAACCGGTCATCTGGCGCGGGCCGATGCTGCACGGCGCGATCAACAAGTTCCTCAAAGAAGTCCTCTGGGGCGAACTCGATGTCCTGCTCGTGGATCTGCCGCCCGGCACATCTGACGCGCAGCTTTCGTTGTCGCAGGCGATTCCCTTGCGGGGGGCCGTGATCGTCACCACGCCGCAGGACGTGGCCCTGCTCGATGTTGCCAAGTCGATCGCGATGTTCGAGAAAGTGAAGGTCCCCATCCTCGGCATCGTGGAAAACATGTCCACCTTTGTCTGCCCGCACTGCGGAAAATCGACCGAGATTTTTGATAAAGGCGGCGGCCGCCGCGCCGCGGAACAGATCCAGGCCCCGTTCCTCGGTGAAATCCCTTTGATGCCGGAAGTCCGGGTCGGCGGGGATACCGGTCACCCGGTCGTCCTCACGCATCCGGATTCGCCGGCCGGCCGTGCCTTCACCGAAGTGGCGCGCGGATTGGCGGAGCAAGCCAGCATCCTGGCGGCGCGGGAAGCGCGCGGGGGTGCGCCGATTTGGAACGTCTGACTCCTCACCAAGTTCTCGACTGTTACGGGCTGGTCTGTCCCGTGCCGGTCCGCAAAACCGCTCAGGCACTGCAGGGCCTGAGTCCCGGGCAAATCCTCCAGGTGATCGCCACCGATGATTGGTTCGGGCCGGATTTGGAGGCTTGGCTGAACCACCAGCCGCATCAGCTGCTCTCCATCGAACAGAAAAACGGAGAGATTCACGCGTACATCGCCCGGCAATGATAAAATAGGCGTTCTCATGCGCCGCGTCTTCATCGATACCGGAGGGGACACCTGTCCCGTCAAAGGATCCAAAGAGGTTTTTGAAGCGCTGGTTCGCGCGGTCCGAAAAGCAGGCCTGGAAAAGGAAGTGGAGATCGTTGCTCGGGGCTGTTTTGGATTGTGCAAGCTGGCGCCGAATCTTTACATCGAGCCGGAAGGGATTTGGTACTCGAAGTTCACCGTCCGGGATGTTCCTGCAATCGTTCGCAAGCATCTCATCCAAGGAAAATCGGTTAACCGGCTGGTCCATTATCCGGAACGGCTGGTGCCGCAGAAACGAACCAGGAGGGTTTCCCGTGTCCGACACCGCCGTCGTAAAAGAAGTTGAAGTCGGGGAATCCGCCCCGGATTTTTCCCTGAAGGACCAGGACGGAAACCTGGTGACGCTTTCGAGCTTCCGGGGGAAGAAGAACGTGGTTCTGGCTTTCTATCCGTTCGATTGGAGCTCGGTCTGCACCACGGAAAACTGCGCGATCACCGAGGATCTGGGCAAATTCGCCGGCAAAGAGACCGAAATCTTCGGCGTCAGCTGCGACTCCCATTTTTCTCACAAGGCTTGGCGCGAGAAGCTGGGACTCCAGCACTCGCTGTTGAGCGATTTGAAGCGCGAGGTCTGCAGGAAGTACGGTCTTTTCCTGGAGGAGCTGAACTGCTCCAAGCGGGCCACTATTGTCGTGGACAAGTCGGGCAAGGTGACTTTCAAGAAGGTGCAGGAGATCAAGGTCCCGCGCAGCAACCAGGAGATTCTCTCCGCGATCCGCTGACCGATCATCCTTCGACAAGCTCCCTCCGGGCCTTCGGCCCGAAAGGGCCAGAGGCAGGATGACCGGTCATGGTGAGCCTGTCGAACCATGACACAACCTAACGTTCTGTATAATCCGAGCGAGGAACAGATCCTCGAGCAGGAAGTCCGGCGTCATATCCTGATCACGCCGTGGGCCAAACTGCTGGAGAGGGTGGACCCCGTGTACAACTGGGGCCGCCGCAGTTCGCTGTGGCCTCTGCAGTTCGGGCTGGCTTGCTGCGCGATCGAGATGATCTGCACCGCGGCCAGCCGGTTCGACATCGCGCGGTTCGGCGCCGAGCTGTTCCGCGCGTCCCCTCGCCAGGCCGATCTCATGATCGTTTCCGGCACCGTGACCAAGAAAATGGTGCCGATGATCGTGCGTCTGTACAACCAGATGCCGGAGCCCAAGTACGTGATCTCCATGGGGGCCTGCGCCACGGCCGGCGGACCGTTCAAGGAAGGCTATAATGTCGTCTCCGGCATCGATAAATTCCTGCCGGTCGACGTCTACATCCCCGGCTGTCCTCCCACTCCGCAGGCGCTTCTTCACGCGCTGATCACGCTTCAGAAGAAAATCGACGGGCAGTCCATCCGAACCGCGCGCTGGTACCAGAAAGAGGGTGGAGAGGATATCCCGGTTCCTCTGCTGGGGCCGGACCTTCTGGATGTGCGCCGAGCCGAAGAAATTAAACGGCTTGCTGCGCAGTCGCCACGGTCGCAAGTGCCCGCGCTTGTGCAACCCACGTGGATTGCTTCATCGTCCGTGCCGCTGGGGGCGGCGCAAGTCGTGGAGCCGGCCGATCTGCTCCACGCGGCGCGCCGCTTGAAACTGCAGGCGGACCGGCCGTTCGACTACCTGGCGAACCTGACCTGCGTCGATTACCAGGACTGCTACGAGGTGGTCTACCATTTGGAATCGACCCGCCGCCCCGGCGTTCCTCAAGCGCTGAAGGTGCGGGTTTCCAAATCGGATCCGCGCGTTCCGTCGGTGACTTCGATCTGGCCGGGCGCCGATCTGCAGGAAAGGGAGGTCTGGGACCTGTTCGGCGTTCGGTTCGACGGCCACCCGAACTTGAAGCGGGTTTTGATGTGGGAAGGGTTTGAAGGGCATCCGCTTCGCAAGGACTACCTGGAGCCCTACTACGAGGCGCCCGGCAAGATTTTCCCGAGCCGCTGGAAAGAGGGACGCCATCAGCGGGCCGAAGAGCGGGCTCCGTTCGGCGACAACGTCCGCTATCCGGCCGGGTTCGACCCCGCGCAATGGCAGACGCCGGTTGAAGAGTTTTCACCGGTTACCTCCCGTTCGCTCGAGTCCCTGCGCACCGACACGCTGGTGGTGAACCTCGGGCCTCAGCATCCCTCGACGCACGGCGTGTTCCGCATGAAGGTGTGCGTGGACGGCGAGCGGATCCTGGCACTCGAGCCGGTCATGGGCTACATGCACCGCAACCACGAGAAGATCGGCGAACGCAACACCTATTCGATGAACTTTCCGTACACGGACCGGCTCGACTACATCTGTTCGATGGGGAACAACTTCGGCTACGCGATCGCCGTCGAGAAACTGCTGGGAGTCAAGCCGACCGAGCGGGCCGAATACATCCGGGTGATCATGGCGGAGCTGACCCGGATCGTCAACCATTTCTGGGCGATCGGTTTTCTGCTCAACGATCTGGGGGCTTTTTTCACGCCGGCACTCTACGCGATTGAGGAGCGGGAGCTTGTCCTGGATTTGTTCGAGATGGCCTCCGGTTCCCGCATGATGTGCAATTATTTCCGGTTCGGCGGCGTCGCGGCCGATCTGCCGGAAGAGTTTTTGCCGCAGTTGAAAATCCTGACGGAGGACCGCCTGCCCCAGGCGATCGAGCAGATCGACCGGTATTTGACCCGCAACGAAATCCTGCTGAGCCGCTGTCGAGGGGTGGGCATTCTGCCCAGGGACGCCGCGATCGCCGCTTCGGCGGCCGGTCCGGTCCTGCGCGGCTCCGGCGTTTCGTACGACGTCCGGAAAGCGGAACCGTACTCGATTTATGACCGGTTCAAATTCGAGGTTCCCACGCGGGCCGAGGGGGACGTTTATGCCCGCTACCAGGTCCGGATCGCCGAGATGTGGGAATCGCTGAAAATCTTAAAACAGGCGCTCCAGGAGATTCCGGCCGGCGAGATTCAGCAAGGCAAGAAGCTCTGGAACATCCGCGTGCCGGCCGGCGAATCATACGGGCGCGTAGAGAACCCAAAAGGAGAGCTGGGCTATTACATCGTTTCCGATGGTACCGATCATCCGTACCGGTATCACGTGCGGGCCCCTTCGTTTATCAACCTGACCGCGCTGGAGCCGATGTGCAAAGGGCACTTGGTCGCCGATGTGGTTGCCATCCTGGGCTCGATCGACATCGTTTTAGGCGAGACGGACCGATGAAAGTTTATGGATTTGAATTGTTGAAGGGGTTAGGGGTTACCATGGGGCATTTCATGGCCAGCTACACGGTAGGATTGCGCCGGACCTTCCGCAACCGCCAGCGGGGCGCCTTCAAACAGCATCCTTCCGAAAAGGGGGTTTTCACGGTCCAATATCCGGAGGAGCGGCTCAAACCCCCCGAGCGGTTCCGGGTTCTTCCGGTTCTGATTTTCGATGGCAAAAAAGGGGAATCTTGGAAAACGGAAACCGAGCGCTGCACCGCCTGCGGCATCTGCGCGAAGGTTTGCCCGCCTCAATGCATTTGGATCGTGCAGGCCAAAGATCCCATGACGGCCAAGCCGGTCGCCAAAGCGTCGGAATTTTTTATCGACGTGGATGTCTGCATGAACTGCGGCTTCTGCGCCGAGTTCTGCCCGTTTGACGCCATCCAGATGGACCATCAGTTCGAGCTGGGCGGGGATGAGCGGCAAAAGTCCCACATTTTCGACATCAACCGCCTGCATGTCTCGACCGAATATTACGCCGAAACCCATCCCAAGGCTTGGGCCGAGGAACAGGCCCGCAAGAAAGCTGAGGCCGATCGCAAGGCGGCTGCCGCCGCGAAGGCGAAAGGGCCGGCATGAATTACAATTTGAATTATCTTTTCCTCGGCTGTTTCACGCTGGCCGCGCTGGCGGTGCCGCTTCTGCCGATCGTGCTGGCCCGCTTCATCGCTCCGCGCAAGCCGGGCCCGGTGAAGAATCAGACCTACGAGTGCGGCATGGAAACGGAAGGGGACGCCTGGGTCCAGTTTAGGATCCAGTATTACCTGTTCGCCATTCTCTTCGTGATTTTTGACGTGGAAGCGCTGTTTCTTTTTCCGTGGGCGGTTATTTTTCGCTCAGCCGGGTTGGCCGGATTAGCCGCGATGGGGTTTTTCATTGCGGTGCTGGCGGTCGGTCTGGTTTATGCCTGGCAAGAGGGAGCACTGGAATGGGAACAGTAGTTTCTATTCTTCTGAGGATTGTGGTCATTCTGGCGTTGACGCCGGTGGGAATGATGTATCTGACCTGGCTGGAACGGAAGGTGATTGCCCGGATCCAGGATCGGGTCGGCCCCAACCGGGTCGGGCTTTACGGCCTTCTTCAGCCGCTGGCCGACGGCATCAAGATGCTCACGAAAGAGGACATCGTGCCGGAGGGAGCGGACCGGCTGCTGCATGGGCTGGCGCCCGTGCTGATCGTGGTTCCGGCTCTCCTGCTGTTCACGTTGCTGCCGTTCAGCCCCCAATGGGTCGCGGCTCCCCTCGCGACGGGACTCCTCTTTTTCGTCGCGATCGGGTCCATCACCACGCTGGCGATTTTCATGGCCGGCTGGGGATCCCGAAATAAATTTTCTCTGCTGGGGGCGGCCCGGACCGCGGCGCAGTTGATGGCCTATGAGGTGCCGCTGGTCCTTTCGTTGGCGGTCGTGCCGATGGCGACCGGGTCGCTCGCTTTGGTCGACGCGGTCCGCGCCCAGGAAACCGGCTGGTTCGTCGCGACCCCCTGGGGTTTCACGGCTTTCGTGCTGGTGCTGACCGCCGGGCTGGCGGAGGTGAACCGGACGCCGTTCGATCTTCCGGAGGCGGAATCGGAGATCGTGGCCGGCTTCCATACCGAGTACAGCGGGATGAAGTTCGCGCTGTTCTACATGGCCGAATTCCTCAGCATGCTGGCCCTTTCGTTTCTGGTCAGTATCCTCTTTTTAGGCGGGTGGCTTGGCCCGGGTTTGCCCGGCCCGGTGTGGCTGATCCTGAAAACCTTTGCGCTGGTTTTCTGGATGATCTGGATCCGCGGGACGTTCCCTCGCTTTCGAATCGACCAGCTGATGGGGCTGGCTTGGAAGGTCCTGCTCCCCTTATCCCTGGTGAATCTGGCGGGGGCGGCCGCTTGGATTCTTTTGCCGGGCTGGAGGGGGATGGTTCTGTCCGCCGCCGCAGTCGCGGCGACGTTCCTTGTGACGACGCAGATGTGGCTTAAACCCAAGCCCCATCTGCCGACCCATTGGGTGAAATCCGAGGACGTGATATCATAAAAGCACGATGGGAAAATTCGTGAAAGTCGCCAAAGTTGAGGAAGTTCCGCCGGGGACCGGCCAGTCGGTGGAAATCGAAGGGAAAACAATAGCCCTCTTTAATCTCAACGGCCAGTTTTACGCGATCGACAACAGCTGCACGCATGTTGGCGCTCCTCTGGCCGAGGGAACCATCGTGGAAGACCGCGTGATTTGCCCGTGGCACGGCGCCAATTTCAGCATCAAAACGGGCGAAGCCCTCACTCCGCCGGCGGGGGAGGGCGTGGCGGTCTATCCGGTTCGGGTTCAAGGGTTGGATCTGGAAGTAGAAATCTAGCTTCTTTGAGGAGGGAGATGATTCGATGTCTTATGTGATTACAGCCAAATGCTTGGGCGAACAGTACGCGCAGTGCGTGGAAGTCTGTCCGGTCGACTGCATTTACCCCGGCGATTACAAGGGCGAGACCTTCATGGTGATCGATCCGGAGATCTGCATCACCTGCGGCGCGTGCCTGCCGGTCTGTCCCATCGCGGCGATCGTGGAGTCGGAGGATTTTGACCCCGAATACGCCAAGGTGAACAAAGACCTGTCGCCTCAATACAAGAGCAATTCGAAGGTGACGCCGCGCCCGAGCAACGATCCTCCCCGGAAACCCGGCAACAAACTGGTTTGACGAAGGACCCAACCCTCACTCATCCGGTCGGGCTCTATTTTGCGTGGGAAGGGCCCGACCGTTTTACTCTTCGTCTGAAATTTCCGGGCGGCCGGCTTTCCTCCGCCGTGCTTCGCCAGGCCGCGAAAATTGCCGAGAAGGGATCTGCTTTCGCGGATCTGACGACGGCTCAGGAGCTTCAGCTCAACGGTCTTCCTTTATCGGATAGGCGGGAGCTGCTGGAACTGCTGGAATCCTCGGGACTGCGCTCGCTGGAGGCCGGGGAAACTGCGCTCGAGCCGATCGGCTGCCCGCTGACTCGCGCGGGAGCCGGAGAGGGATTTGATTCCGGCGTTCGGGAACAGCCGGAGCCGGACCGGTTTACGCTCGCGATTCCGGTCATGGCCGGCCGGCTCGACGCCGATCAGATGCGCAAGGCAGCCGATCTATCCGAGCGGCATGCCGACGGATCCCTTGGTTTAACGCCCCGGCAGAACCTTCTTCTTTTGAATGTTCCAAAGGACAAAGTGGCGCAGGTTTTGGAAGGTTTGGAAGCGGTGCATTTAAGCGTTCGAGCCGCCGCGGCGGCTCGCGCGATGGTCCTCTGCCCGAGTGGACAGCCCGGCGGAACCGGGAAAACGGACGCCGCGGGTCTCGCCGGAGAATGGGCGAGCTATCTGGACCAGCGTGTTCCGCTGGACCAGTCGTTCACCATCCATACGGCGGGCGAAGGCGGCTGTCCCGATTCCTCGGCCGCGGAGATCGGTTTGCAGGAACGCGAGGGGACCTGGGATATTCGGATCGAAGGGCGTCCGGCGGCGGAGGGGGTCGCCGCGCATCAGGTTCGTTTTCGCCTGGAACAGTTGTTGGTTGGTTTCAAGCGGGACCGCGCGTCCGGGGAAACCCTGCGTCAATTTTTCGGCCGCGTGGGTGAGGAAGAGATAAAACGGCTTCTCTCGGAGTCTGAAGCATGCGCGTTGCCGTAATCGGCGGTGGAATCATCGGTTTGGCGGTTGCCGAGGAGCTGGTTCGCCGCCGGGCCCGGGTTCTTCTGCTGGAACGCAACACCGCGCTCGCGCGGGAAGCCAGTTTCGCGGCCGCCGGGATTCTCTCTCCGCAGTCTGATGCGGAAGGTTCCGGGCCTTTTCTGGATCTGCTGCTGGCCGGCGCGCATCTGATTCCCGAGGCGGCGGCCCGCTTGGAAGCGGAATCCGGGCTTGCGCTGGATTATCAGGCCTGCGGCATGCTCGGCCTGGCTTTTTCAGAAGCCGAGGAGCGGGAGCAGGAGCGCCTCTTCTCATGGCAGTCCGCGGCCGGGATTCCGGTGGAACGGTGGACCGCCGAACGGATCCGGCGGGAAGAGCCGGCTGTGGACGGTCCTGCGCGCGGCGGTTTGTTCTGGCCCAAAAATGCCCGGATCGACCCGGTTCTCATGGCGGAGGCCTACGCGCGGCTGATCCGCCGGGGCGGCGCGGAGATTTTGGAAGGATGCGCCGTGAGTTCTATCCTGGTTCATGGAAATCGGGCGGCCGGGGTGCGGACCTCGGCGGGGGAACTGCAGGCCGACGCGGTTGTCAATTGCGCGGGGCCTTGGGCCGGTTTCGATCCGGCCTTGCCGTTTCAAATCCCGTGTGTTCCGGTGCGCGGGCAGATTCTTCGGTTCCTGTCTCCCGAACCCCTGCTGAATCGGATCGTTCATTCGGATCAGGCGTATCTGGTCCAGCGCGGCGGGGGGAGATTCATTGCCGGAAGCACGCTGGAGCGGGCCGGCTTCGACCGGCGCGTGACCGAGGAAGGCCGGCGTTCCATCCGGGAAGGGGCCGCTCGGATCTGTTCGCGGGTCAGCCGGTTGGCCCTCGCCGCGGAAGAGGCCGGTTTGCGTCCGGACACGCCGGATCATCTGCCGGTCCTGGGCGAGACGCCGATTCGCGGCTTGTTCGCGGCGGCGGGCCATTACCGCAACGGCATTTTACTCGCGCCGATCACCGGACGCCTGATCGCGGACGCGGTCACCGGGAAGAAACCGGAGATTTCTCTAGCTCCATTTCGATTGGACCGATTTTTAGCGATGGCAAATTCTCAAACGGAGGAGGGTACGCGATGATTCGGGTTGGACAAACGATTCCTGATTTTGAAGTGGATGCTTACCACGGCGGGGAAATCCGAAAGCTCAAGCTGTCGGATTATAAAGGCAAGTGGCTGGCTCTCATATTCTATCCGGCGGACTTTACGTTCATCTGCCCCACGGAATTGGAGGAAGCCGCTCAGCTTTACCCGGAATTCAAGAAAGCCGGCGCGGAAATTCTGAGCGTCAGCACCGACACGGCCTACGTGCACAAGGCCTGGCACGATCAGTCTCCGTCGGTTTCGAAGATTCAGTTCCCGATGGTTGCCGATCCGGCCGCCCGTCTGTCCCGCACGTTCGGAACTTACATGGAAGAAGCCGGGCTCTCTCTGCGCGGCAGTTTTCTCGTGGATCCTGACGGGGTTCTCAGGGCCGCCGAGTACCACGACAACAGCATCGGCCGCAGCGGGCACGAACTGCTTCGAAAACTGCACGCGGGAAAGTTTGTGCGGGAAAACAAGGGGGAAGTCTGCCCGGCCAGCTGGCGGCCCGGTGGAAAAACCCTGAAGCCGGGTACTGACCTGATCGGCAAGATTTAAGGTAGAATTAGTTCCTTAAAAGCGGCGGAGCCACTTTTCCGAGGCGTAGCGTTCGGCCGCCAGGGTTCGGACTCGTTCGCCGAAGGGTGGAAAGGTCGTCGGCAGGCAGTTCCAGGCCGCGGCCAGAGCTTCCTTGGTTTTCCGCGGGTCCAGCCGTGTGTTTTGAAGGAACTGGAGATGGGTTCGGTCGCGGCGGTAGGCCGGCTGTCGGCTGGGTGGGGGAAGCAGTTTTTCCATCAGATCCAGGTCCAAGCTGATCAGCAGAGAGCCGTGGAACAGCAGGGCCGTTTTCTTTCGGCGCTGGGAGTTTCCGGAGATCTTGAAGGGCCCCAGCGCGAGATCGGTGTCGCCCTGAAGCGTTACCGGTCGGCCGAGCAGAGGTTCCAGCGCCTGGCGGAATCGATCCAGGATAAAGCAGTTGGTCTGGCAGATGTTTTTCAGAGGGCTGTCCGGCCGGATTCGCAGGGCCAGCGTGTAATTGAGACAGCCGGGACCCTGCAGCACGGTTCCTCCGCCTGAACAGCGCCGCAGGACCGGGATGCCGGCCGCGCGGCAGGCGGCCCAGCGGACTTCCCGTTCGAACGCGTTGCCGTAGCCCAGGACGACAAAATGAGAAACAGGTTCCCAGAACCGAAGCGTTTCTTCCCCGCGGCCTTCCTCGAGAAGGTCCAGGAGGACCTCATCGCAGGCCAGGTTCTCTTCGGGGCTGGGCAAGGTTAGATCGAGCCGCTGAATGGACACGCAGTCGATTATACCTGACCGGATGGAGGCGGTCCGCTTGAACACGCCCTACATCAATACGATCCCGCCGGAGAAGGAGCCTTCTTATCCCGGCGATCGGGAGATCGAACGCCGGATCAAAAGCTACATCCGCTGGAACGCCATGGCGATGGTGGTGAAAGCCAACCGCGTCCAGGACGGGATCGGCGTGCATATCTCCACCTACGCCTCCTGCGCCACGCTCTACGAGGTCGGCTTCAATCACTTCTTCCATGGCGGAGAAGGAAACCGGCCGGCAGACATGGTCTTTTTCCAGGGGCATGCCTCTCCCGGAAATTACGCCCGCGCGTACCTGGAACGCCGCTTCGACGCGCATCAGCTGCATCACTTCCGCCAGGAGCTGGCGGAAGGGGGCGGGCTTTCCTCTTATCCGCATCCGTACCTCATGCCGAATTTTTGGCAGTTTCCGACCGTTTCAATGGGACTGGCCCCCATCATGTCGATCTATCACGCGCGTTTCAATCGATATCTGCGCGCGCGCGGGTTCCTGACCGGCGAAGAGCCGAAGATCTGGTGCTTCGTCGGTGACGGCGAGATGGACGAGCCGGAATCGATGGGGGCTTTGACCCTGCCGGGCCGGGAAGGATTGGACAACCTGATCTGGGTCGTGAACTGCAACCTTCAGCGGTTGGACGGGCCGGTGCGCGGCAACGGAAAAATCATTCAGGAGCTGGAGTCCCTTTTCCGCGGCGCCGGCTGGAACGTGATCAAAGTGATCTGGGGGTCCAGTTGGGATCCTCTGCTGAAAGCCGACAGCCGGGGCCTGCTCGTCCGGCGGATGGAAGAGGCGGTGGACGGCGATTATCAGAAGTACTCGGTCGAACCGGGAAGCTACGCCCGCAAGCATTTCTTCGGCCGCTATCCGGAGCTGGCCGAGCTGGTGAATCACATGACCGATGAGCAGATCCAGAAATTGGTCCGCGGCGGCCACGATCCGCGCAAGGTATACGCCGCGTATCAGGCCGCGGTGTCGCACAGCGGATCCCCGACGGTGATCCTGGCCAAGACCGTCCAGGGTTATGGGCTGGGCG
>CAZKNC010000009.1:0-3825 GCA_964553935.1 uncultured Planctomycetia bacterium
CGTTTCACCTGGGCCAGCCGGGCCTCTTCCAGCAGTGTGGCGTTTCCCAGCACATTGGCGCGGGCGCTTTCGACCGGCTGCATCTGGGCTGCATCCAGGTCGGCCAGCCCGGCGAAATTGTAAGCGACGTCCTGGCCGGCCATCGCTTTGCGAACGGATTCGGCGTCCAGGATGTCTCCCCGAACGAACCGCTGTTTGGCAGAGAGATGTTCCGACGGTTTTAAGTCGTACAGGGTCACCTCATGGCCGGCTTCCGAAAGGGCGTCGGCCACATGGCTTCCGATGAAGCCGGAACCTCCGAACAGAATTGCTTTCATTTTAGGATCTCCTCCGTAGCCGACCGGATGCCGTGCGCTTTCAGCCAAAATTCCACCTGCGGAACCTGCCATTCGTAGTCCACATCCAAACCGCCCCATTGTTTGAGCGGATGGATCTTGCGGCCCATCCAACGCTGAGGCAAAAGCCCGGTGGAAAGATGCTCCAGACAACGGGGACGAACCACCGAAACGCCCATATCGGCAAAATAAACCTCACCCTGTGAATCTCGATCGCAGTTGAGCGTGGCGGGATCGCCGAAGGTCTCAAACGGAACGAACGGTTGAAGCAGGCCATCGGGTCCCAATTTCCGGGACCGGAGCGGACTCCACATATTATAGACGGAAACCGACACCGCGGAATCCAGATCGGGATTTTTACGGAGCGCCTCGATTCCCTGCTCAATCAGCGTGGAGGTCACGGTCGGAGCGTTGCAAAACAAAAGGACCATGAATTCCACCGATTCTCCTTGCCGCTCCGCCTCCTGGCGGATTTGCTGGTAGCCGTGCGCGAACGCATCTTCACCCAGCGCTTTGGCAGTGGCCAAATACGCGGGACGGTCGATGATTTGGGCCCCTAAATCCCGGCCGATCGATTTCAACTTTTCCGCATCAGTAGAGAGGTAAACGCGATCTACCGAAGCCGCTTCTTTTGCGGCCAGCAATGGATAGGCCATTAACGGCCGGCCCAATACCAAGGCGGAGTTCTTGCCGGGGAATCCGGTGCTGCCTTCCCGTCCCAAAAGGAGTGCCGCGATCATCGGACCGCCGCCTGCTTTTCCAATTCCATGGCTCGGTAGGAGCAGCGGTCGCAGGCTTCCAATTGGTGCGCGTTCCCTTCCTGATGCAATTTCCGGTACCGCCGTTCCTGCTCACCGGTCCACAGTTCTTGAACGGTGTTTTCGCCGATTTTCCCGAGCGCCAACAGATTAAAATCGGAGACGCCGTGCATGAGACAAGGAAGCACGGTGCCGTCCCAGAGAATCGTCATCCGCTGCCAGAGGAACGAACAAGCCCAGCCGCCCACCTTGCCCCGGTGATCATCCTCGGGTCCTTCGCGTCGCATGTCCAAATAGGCCACTTCGTCGGCCACCGTTTTCCAGAATTCCACGTATTGGGGAAACGATTCCTTGAGTTCGGGCAGAAGAACCGACTGCACACGGATTTGAGGAAGGCCCTTCCCTCGTTCGTCCCGGATGCGGCGTAATCGCCGGACATTCTCGATCACCTTTTCAAACTCGGCGCCGACCCGGTAGCCCTCATAGGCCTCGGCGGTCAGTCCCTCAAACGAAATGGAAATCCGGTCCAACCCGGCATCAATCAGCCGATGGATCAGCTTGTCGGTCAGCAATGTGGCATTGGTATTGAAGTAGACGTCCAAGATCCCTTTTTGTTTGGCATAAGCCACCATCTCAGGAAGCTGCTGATGCAGTGTGGGCTCACCCCGAAAACTCAGCTTGATCGAGCAAAGCCCTTCCTGCGCCCCTTCGTCAATGATCCGCTGGAACGTTTCCATCTTCATGTAGCCGGGCACGCCGGGTCCCCAGTTCTTCATCGTGGTGGCACAGAAGGGGCAGCGCAAGTTGCAAACCCCAGTAGATTCAATGTCCAAATGGATCGGGAACGCCCCTGCTTTGAATTGGGCTGGATCTTCGGTCCAACGCCGCCGGTATTCCAGGAACCGCGCCTCGTCCTGCCGGGCGTCGAACACAGAGCCGGGGGTCATGGTATGAAAGTTGGCGTTAGCTTGAATGAACGTCATCCGTTGATTCCCTTCAACTGAGAAACGATTTCGGTCGGCAGATCCAGCTGCAGTTCGGTTTTAGAGTCTCCCTGCCCTTTGGAGAGATGGACTACGCAGAAACAGACCCGCTGGACGGCCAAGTCCGCCGATCTGGAAGGTGCACCGAAATAACCGGCTGCCGCAACCTGCGAAGGAACCGGTTTTAATCCGCGCAGCAGAAACTCGAACAACGGGCGAGCGGAGACGATTAAATAAGGAACTCGGCTCGTCTCTCTCGGCACGGCCATGCTGCCCGGGGCCGGATTCTCCGTTTCGGGTGGAGCCAGCCGCGGCAGATCCCACAAGCATCCTTTTCGGGCCACGCGGTACATTTCTTTCAGTATCTCTTGGTAATTCGGATTGTGGTGAAGTACGCCGGTGCTGAGAACCAGGTCAAAGGAACCATCAGCGAACGGCAGCGATCCGCCATCGCTGACCCGAAAATGCCCTTTCGGATGCCGCCGGGCCGCGGTTTCGATCATTTCCGGGGAAATGTCGATGCCGGTGTATTCCAAGCCGGTTTTCAGGCCTGACAGGATGTCCATGAAACCGCCGGCCGCGCATCCGACATCCAGGACGGTTCGGCAGCTCCGCAGAGCTTTCGGCAGCAGCTTTTTTTCCGAAGCGTACAACTGCCCTGCCTCTGAACGTTCCTGTTCATAGAATCGGACCACTTCAGGCCCGGACCACGCTGGGTAGTTCTTTTCCAGCGAAGCGCTCATCGAACGGCCTTTTCCTGAGTCAAGATTCCTTCCAGCGCATTCAGGATGTTGTCCGCTTGAGCTTCGGAGCCCAGCGTGATCCGAAGATGGTTCGTCAAAGGCGGCTCCGTTTCCGTACGGACGCCGATGCCGGCTTTCCGGAGAGTTTCGCGGACGGCCGAAGCGGACTGCGCTGCGGGCAGCCGAACCAACACCGAATTGGTCCATTGCCCCGAGGCTTCCAACCCAAGCCGATGAAGGCCTTTCAACAATAGATCGATGGATCGACGGGTTTCCGCGACATAATTCTTCATCAGCGCGTCGTTCTCCAACAGGAACATTCCGACGGCCAGCGTAAACGAAGAAGACTCGTACATGGGCCGGACCTTGTTCAAATGGACAATGTTCTCAGGGCGGCTGACCAGATAACCGAGCCGGAGGCCGGCGATCCCGAATGCTTTTGAGAAACTGCGCACGATTACCAAGTTGCCGTGGTTCCGGACGAGCGGCAATGCCGTATCTGGACAAAAGGGATAATAGGCCTCGTCCAGAACCAATAGCACTCCAAAGCGCTCACAGGTTTTGAGCAAGGTTCCCAACTCTTCATTCGAATAGAGCCGTTCCACCGGCTGGTTGGGATGGGCCAGTAGCACCAATTTAGTTTGCGGACCGATCCGCTCTACAATTCGATCGATCGGCAGAGAAAGGTCTTCCTGGAATCGGACTTCTTGGTAATCGGCCCCCGCGAGTCCGCAATAAACCGGATACATGCCGTACGAAGGCGCGGCGCAGATCACCTCCTGCCCCGGTTCCACAAAGGTATCGAATACCGCGCGCAACGCCCCGTCGGCTCCGCCGGCCAGCAGAATCGAAGAACGTTCGACTCCCAGCCATGCAGCCAGTTTTTGATAAAACGGTTCCGGCTCCGGATAAGCCCTCAGCAAAAAAGGTGTTAACCGGAGGCGCAATCGCTCCATCACCTGCGGCGGGAAATCGACGGTCCGCTCATTGCGGTCCAGAGGTTCCA
>CAZKNC010000009.1:3925-12049 GCA_964553935.1 uncultured Planctomycetia bacterium
TCCATCACCTGCGGCGGGAAATCGACGGTCCGCTCATTGCGGTCCAGAGGTTCCAGCCCCTGCCGGGAGACCGGCGAATGCGGCATTCTTTCGAGGTTGAGGAGGTTTTTTTTAGGCGGCACGAATTTCATGTGTCGGTGGGGTCCAGTCCCCCGGCACCCAGGTATTCTTTCCGGAAGATTTCCTGCAGCTGGGCGAACTGCTGCTCCCCCTCGGGATCCTGCCGTTCGGCGACGCGGATCTTTGGGTAAAGATCTTCCGGCATCTTCACGTAGAAACTGAAAGCCCGGGCCAAACCGACGGTCTCCTCCCGCGGCAGCTGTGGCATGTTCAGGATGCTGGCGTTCACATCGTTCAGCGAAACGATGGTTTTGGGATCCAGATACCCGCGGCGGATGGCCAGATCCCGCAGCGGGGTCCCGTGATAGGGCGCGTAGATGAAAGCACCGCTGGCCTCGATCTCCTTCGGGAGCTTCCGGTTGAAGGCGATCGTGTCGAAGACCAGCTCGCGGCTCTCATCCGGCATGCCAATGATGCTGTTGCCGTTGGCCGCGTAGCTGCGGCCGGCGACGGCCCGGAACGCGTCGAGCATCTTTTCGTTGGAGACTTTGCGGGTCAGCACCTTTTCCCGATACTGCGCGTTGCCGTGCTCGATGCCCATGCTCATCCGAAGGCAGTTCATCCGCTCCAGCCATTCGGCCCGTTCCAGCGTAATGGTCTCGCAGCGGGTATTCATCCAGAACGGGATTTTGAAATCCAGATACATGTTGGCCAATTCCAGAAATTCCGCGTCGCCCATGGCCAGAAACGTGTCCACCACGAAGTAGATCAACTCCGGTTGATATTTCTTTTGAAGGTGGGTCATCTCTTCGTGCACCCGCTCCACCTTTTTCTTGCGGTAGAACCGGCCGCTCTTTTCGTTATCGTACACTTGGTTGTTGGACGGAGAGTTGCAGAAGGTACAGGTGTAGGGGCAGCCCCGCTGCGTTTCAACACCGAGCGTCCTCCAAATCCGGCCCTGCATCGGGCGATAGATGCTCTGCGGATCAAACAGGTCAAAATCGGGAAACGGCAGCGTGTTCAGGTCCAGCGTGGGCCGCATCGGGTTCCGGTAGATTTCTCCCTGCTCCTTCACCCAGAGATTCTGGACGTCTTTGACCGGCAATCCCTGGCAGAGGCGGTTGCACAGCTCCACGATGGTCTCTTCTCCTTCGCCGCGGCAGACGAAATCCACGGCGTCTTCCCGGAGGATTTTTTCGGGGGCATAGGTGGCGAAAACGCCGCCGAACAGCGTGGGGATGTGTGTGCGCAGCGAGCGGACCATCTCCAGCCCGATGAAGTAGGTGTTTTCCACCACGGAAACAGCGATCAGGTCCGGCTGGAAGGTGTCCACTTTCTTTTGGAAATCGGCGAGCAGATCCGATTCCAGGAATGTGACGCCTTTCTCCTCCCACTTCACCGGTCTCAATGCGTTCTGATAAAAGGGGAAATTCACATTCATCGGGTTGCGGTAAAAAGTGCAGTCGAACAGGTCCACCGTGAACCCTTCCCGCTTGAGCATGGCCGAAAGCAGCGCGATGCCGGTGGGCATCAACGCGCACATCTGGATGTTGGGATACAGGAAGAGGACCCGAAAATCCTTCGGATGCCTGCCGTTTCCGCTAAAAGTGGCTTCCATTAAATTATTTTACCACCGTGCTGAATGCCCTTTCCTGCGGCTGGGGAGAGCGCACCGCAAAGATTTGGGCGAGCGTCTCGACTTCCAGCGGTGAGAAAAGGCTCTCGATGAAGTTTCGGGCCTGAAGCGAATCCACGAAGTCGTCCGAAAGGCCCCGCTGGACCGCTTGACGAAGGGTCTGGTCCCGGCAAACGGGGATCTGGTCTCCATAGATTTCATCCACGTCCAGAAGAGAATCACTGCGATACCGGAGAACCTTTCTGCGCGCGGCCAGCGCTTCCAGGCCGACCGTGCTGCCGGCGAACAGAACCAGATCAGCCGTGAGAAGGGATTGGTCTAGGTCCTGAAAACCGGAGGGAGCGGCTTGGTTTTTCAGTCCCCACCGAGAGAGGTCTAGGGGATGCATCGGGTGAGACCGGACCTGCAAACGGACGCCCGCGCTTTCCCCGTCATCCGGGAAAGCGGCCTGCAGCGCATAGAGCAGATGTTCGGCCAGACAGCGGTCGATCGGCAGAAGAATCAAAACCTGTTTTTGTTCGGCCGCCGGCCGCAACGGCGGTTCAGCCGTGAATGTTTTTATCTTGTTCAACTGGGGGTAACGGATCGTACCGGTCATGATCAGCCGTTCCGGCGGGATCCCTCCCTCGAGCAGAAGATTCCGGAAAGCGGGACCTGGAGTGGAGATGAGATCCGGCAACGGCATGAAGGTCTGCTCTCCCTTTCCTAAAAGATGCGGCAGGTAATAACGGGAAATGATGGCGGTCTGGATTCCCACGGTCCGTACTCCCGATTGCCGGGCCGCCAGCACGGCGAGTTTCTCCCACGGTTGATTTTCATGAGGGAAAATCACCCACCGCCAGTTGCCCCGCTGCGGCATTTCGTTCGCGCATTCGTAAAAAAGCCGGTTCGAGCAGAGATTCGCGCGGCTCAGCTCCAGCCACTCTTCCCTCTCGATCAGGCGATGGACCGGTAAACTGCGCACCGTGGCCGTTTTGGAGCCTCGGAATTTCCAGAATGCCAGCAGGGATTTTAGAATCCCAACGGCGGTGGCGTGCAGGATCAGAGGCTGAAAAGTTCGGTGGCGTTCTGCAAGCTCTCGCTCGAAACCTCTCACAGCGGGCGGTGTGAATCGGATCACTTCATAGCCGAGTTTTCCCAGTAAATGATCCAGTCCCGGCAAATAGGGATCTTGCCAGCCGGATTCCCCAACGAAGCTTTCTTTGAGCGGGAACGCGTACAGCGCGATAGAGGGTTTTTCAGGAGCGGCCGGTGATCCCTTCGGCGTCCAGTGTTTTTGCCGTTGAAGATCCCGCAGGGTTCGGCCCAACCAGGCGGCCCGGCGGGCGGCTCCAAGAAAAAAAGAGGAGATCTTGCGGCCTGTCAGTGAGCTGGAGCCCACGCACTGGACTTGCGGGTTTTCTTTGAGTTGAGACAGTAACCAGGGGTCTTCAACAACCAGAATCAGCCGCCCGTCCGGTGCCGACGCGGTTTCTTGAATCAGTTCCGTGGCCAGTGCAAGGTACGTGATCAGCAGAAATAGGTCACAGCTCTCCCACATTTTCCAGGAGAAAGAAGTGGACCACCAGGTGACCGGGTCCGGCTGAGCGGCTCCGATGCTGGCCACAAAATCCAAGAAGGGCTGCCGGTAGAGCTCGGCGAGCCGGTGGAATCGTTCCCCGGTGTTCAACCGATGGGCCGGATTCAATCGCGATTCCGCTCGGCTTCGCTGAAAGACATCCTTGCCCAGGTAGATCCATGGGACGGCGGACTTCTCCTGATCCGCGGAGAAAAGGTCCACGCAGTCGGCGCGAGCTATGACAATACGGGAATCGGTTCTGTCCATGAGGGTACTGATAAAGCAATCGTTTGAAGGGACTTTAGTAGGTCTTCCCCCTCCGGTTCAATCCGAGCGGCCGGTGGATTCGGAGTCTGCAAGTATCGTGTGACCGATTCCGCGGCTTCATCGATCCGGTCATACCAGGTGAATTGTCCTTCGAAAGGAGCCAATGCCGAAGCGCGCATGGGATGGTCCCGGCGGAGCAACAAATGGAATGGGACACCCATGAGAGCGGCTTCGTACAGAGGAGTGGAGGGCGTATCCAAGATCACGCGGTTTGCCCAAGGAAGCCATTCTTGGAACGAAGCCCTGGAGACCTGAATATGAGGAGCTTTTAGTTCTGCGATGCGCCGTTCCAACGTGCTGCCGGCCAATGGCCGCTCCGGAAAAAGCTTAATGACGATCGTGTATTCCGGAAATTGAGCAAAAATCTTCAGGAGTTTTGTCTGCAGCTGGTCATACCAAACATCAGAATAATTGGTGACGTGAAGGTATCGGACGCCCTGCTCCGGCTTGCCGCAGACGTACACTAACACTGGCTTATCGGAAGGAATCAGTTCCGGGGGGCGGCGGCCCTCGGGAGAGGAAGACGGCAAATTCCGGATCTTCTGCCAGCGGTAGTTTCCCACATGAACTTGAGCGCTGGGAACGTCGTATCGAAGCCGCCGATCCTGAAAATAACGAGCGAACTCCTCATTCGGAACCCAGTAATGTTGAAATGGAAACAGCTCAAACAGATCCCATGCGGGGGCCTGATCCGGCCCGTCGCCGTGGGCGATCAGAACCGATTGGGTTTCCCCTTTCGGTTCGCAGGCCGCGACTGCGGCGATGTGAACGTTGGAGAGCAGCCCGGTGGTAAAGACCCGCTGGATATTTTCGTTTTGGTACAGCCGTCGGCAATCTTCCGATAATCCTGTCATTTCCGGCAGAATTGTCCGAACCCATTCTTGAAGGGGTTCCGCCATGAGCGGAACCATCGGCGCACCGCCCCAGCGATTCGGCCATTGCCAGATTGGACTGGAGGAGGCAAAAATCTCCTCAGCCGCTTTCCGGAACTCCTGTTCCAGGAAGCTGGAAGTTTTCTGCCGGTTCAGCAGCGGAATCCGGTTTGCTTGCCGGACAAGACATCGATGGCCGGCGGATTGGGCCTCGGAGATCAGTGTGGCCAGATCGTAACCTTGATCCAAAAATAAGAAGGTCGAAGAGGCGGTTTCCGGAGACTTCAGAGCTGTTCGAGGGAAATAGTGCCGGGCCGTGGTCTTGAGCCGATCCAGGACCGGCTTCCAGGCGAACGGTATTTGAAAAGCCGGTTCCGGTGTTTGCAGATGGAACGCGACCCCGGAATTCCGGCAGAGATGAGACCAGACTTGGCTAGCCACGCCAAACGGATTGGAACAAACCTCCAGAAAATTTCCCGAAATCGGCCGATTCGATTCCGGCCAGAAGATCACTTCTTGAAAGCCCTGCCGGAGAAGTGCGGCGGCCTCCACGGCATGAATGAACCGGTAATCCAGCCAGGATTTCAGGAAATAACCATATAAGAAGGCCGGCCGGATTCCCCGTTCTTTAAGCAGCGGCACGCGATCCCAAAGGAACCGGTCAATTTCCTTGAACCAGGAAAGCTGTTCTTCCCAATAAGCCGCTTGACGTTTCTGGATTTCTTCTTCGGTTCCGAAATCCTGCGGAATTTGGTATGGGATGCCAGCTTTTTCCAGCGCGAAATTCGCCTGCGGCGTGAGACTGACCACACAGTCTCCGGGTTCGATCCGGACGGTTTTTCCATAACGTTCGATCAGCAGCAGCCGTTTCATGGATCTTCCGTGGGTTTCGGTACTGTTCCGCGCTCGATGTTATCCACCATGGCGGGGCGCAGAGAGGGGGTTTTCCCCGACTGCCCGGTGGGGTAATCCTGAGGCAGCTCCTTGGCTTTTCCCTCCCGCTTCGCTTTTAGAGCTTCGATGAATTCCTTCTCGCTCCATCCGGTGATCTGCAGGTAATAATCCAACGCTTCGGGACGCTCGGCATCCATCTTCTTAGCCAGCTCAAAACCTTCTTCTCGGGTCAGCAAGCCGGCCCGCACGTCGGCGCTGGCATGATCGGTGCCGCGGCCGAAACCTCGCTTGATGAATTTCGCGTAATCGTGCACGCCGGACATGATGCACTCCACGCTCTTGTAGTTCTTGTAGGTCCCTTCCACCTTGTCTTCTTTCCAGTCGTAGGCCTCTTTGACGAACTCCATCTGTCGTTCTTCGTCCCAGAAGAGGTAATCCCCCATGTGGATCCCGACCACGCCCACCCGTTCAATGGCTTCAACGGAGGGCAGCTGGAACGGATGGACGTCCTTGGCGGAAATCATCTCTCCGACCATGGCAGGCGCTTCGACGCGGGCGGAGATTTTGGTGAAGTAGTCCCGATCGTAGCGGGTGACCCCTTCGAAATAGGTAGCGCGGCCATCTCCTTCGGAAACCGACTGGCCCCAAATCAGCAGCGGGATCTTGAATTGCACCGCGATCTGAAGTGGGAAAGCCCCTACCCCCATGTGGCAGTGCCAGCAGGCGTCCCCGATCGTCGTCAGCGATTTTCGCGCCAGCTTGTTGATCAGTCCCCGGTTGGGGGTGAACAGGATGTGATCGATGTTGAACCGCTGGAGCGCGTTGTGCAGGTTGTAAAGCCCGGTTTGCGTGAACCAGTTGTGGTTGAAGGTCACCGCCAGCGGTTTCATTTTGTAGACATTGACCAGCACATGCAGCTGAAACATGCTGTCCTTACCGCCGCTGATCGGAACGATGCAGTCGTAATTGGAGCCGGCCCGTGCCTTGTGGTATTCGAGCAGTTCGCGAAGCTGTTTTTCTCGCTCGTTCCAGTCAATGTGCATCTTCTCTTCCGAGGCGCGGCAGGCGGTGCACATCCCCAGCGCGTCGAATTGGACCCCTTCCTGGCTTTCCGGCATGCAGCAGCGGACGCAGTAATTGAGAACGTTCTCGTAGGGCGGCTTGGTCGAGTCTGTCATGCCCGTACTCCGTCCTGCCGGTAAATCCGCCAGCGGCGTTCGATGGCCTGGTTGCGGGCCGCCAAGGTCGGATTCTCTTCCAGGAAATCGATGATTTGCGCCAACGAGAACCCGGGATTTTTCGGGTAAAAATGTTCGTAAATGGCCGTGATCACTTCCAGGTCTTCTTTCTCATCCACGATCAGGTATCGATCGGGTGCCCGCAATCCCACCGGTGCCTCGAGGTTACACACGCGGTATTTCGGGTTCGTATAGACATGAAGACCCACGTGTTCTCGATGCTCCGGTTTGACAGCTTCCTTTTCCGAATCGATCAGCAATCGCGCGGGATAAATCGTAATCTCTGCCCCGGGCGGAAACGTGGTTTTGAGCCGGTTGGTGAGGTAATTGTATTGTCCGGCGTTCTTGATGAAAAAACCGAGGAACGCGTCGATCAGCGTGGGGTCCGGCAGCGGGCTGTCGCCCATGAACTCCACATTGAGCTCTACTTGATGGGCCTTGAATGCGCCGATCACCCGTCCCAGCACATCGCTTTCGCTGCCGCGATGGCACAACAGTCCCATCTTCTGCGTCAGCTGTTCAATCGCGTCATCCTGTTTCTTGTCCGAAGTGGCGACGATGATTTCGTCGATCAGACGGCTTTGCTGGATCCGTTCCAGCTGCAGCTGCAGCATCGGCTTGCCCACGATCGGGGTCAGCACCTTTCCCGGGAACCGGGAGGAGCCCATTCGGGCCTGAATCGTCGCGCTGATTTTCATGAGACGGCTTCCCGTTCGGAGGTCAACTCCAGCAAGAGACTGTTGATTCGGGAAACAGCGTTGCCGGCAGAGAGGGATTCCAGAATTTTCCGCGGCTGAGTTTCCAGTGGAAAAGATTTGAATGCATGCTGTTGCGCCTGCTCGATCTGTTGGGTCAGCTGATCGACTTCGGCCGCGGTCGAAATAATCCCCAGCTGAGTTCCCACAAAGGGGGAGTTGTTCTTTACGTCCGGTTGATAACTGATGGCCGCTTTGCCGATCAAAGCGGCTTCCAGCAAGATCATTGAAGTCATTCCCACCACCAAATCGGAAGCGAGAATGCTGGGCCAAGCCGAAACTCCAGCCACGACTTGGATATTGGCCGCGCGTGCCAACGGTCCTCGCTCAAACGATTGAATAGATTCTTTCGGATGCAGTTTCACAACCACGGTAGGACGGAATGAATTTTTCTCCTGCAAACGGTTAACGGCCTGCAGTAATCCTTCCAAGGCTTCGGTTTCGGTGTATTTCGGGAATGAACTGGTCGGAATTCCAGGATTTTCCGGATATTTCTCCGAAGCGAATAAAATCAGCGGAGAGCTCTTCCCCGCCTGCCACTGCATTCGAAGCGTTCGGGCTTCTTTCAACAGCTCCGGTTGTCCCGCCTCGCGAACCAGCCCTTCCAGATACGGCTGTCCGACCACCACGAGCCGCTCCGACGGCAGACCTGCGGCCACGGCTTGTTCCAGCGCGAACGGATCCATCACGC
This sequence comes from uncultured Planctomycetia bacterium, assembly GCA_964553935.1. Taxonomy (GTDB): domain Bacteria; phylum Omnitrophota; class Gorgyraeia; order 1-14-0-20-64-10; family 1-14-0-20-64-10; genus CAZKNC01. Next base: position 11,957 of record CAZKNC010000009.1, read on the forward strand.
CGATCCGGCTGGGGAGCCGTACGACTCCGGTATGGGGTTCCATGAAACGCTCCCGGTAGTGGCACCAATGGTCGATCATCGCGAAAGAAGCGG
>CAZKNC010000009.1:12059-16244 GCA_964553935.1 uncultured Planctomycetia bacterium
TGAGATTCTTCGGCCCATCGGAGCAGCCATTTATCCAAACTGACTCCCCACGCGGTTCCCACCAGCAACAGATCCGGCAGGAACTTTTCGAAGAACCGACGTGTCCAGGCTTCGGCTTTGGCGAGATCGGAGTCCCAATCCGGAACCGTCTGCGCCAGGATTTCATTTTTTGAAAAGATTCCCACGGCATGGGAAACTGCCAGGACTTCCACATGAGCCCAGGATTTGCCGGCCAGTTCCTTGAGAACCGGCGATAAGGCGTTGGCGGCTCCGGTATCTTGAGCGGCAACTAAGATTTTCATGATCGTTTCCAGACCCCGCACGTTTCCAAATGGGCTTTCAACAAATTCAGGGCCCCTCGCGCCGCTTGGGTTTGAGATTCAATCGTGGCGCCGGCAATGTGGGGGGTAATCACGATCTGTCCCTGTTGATGGAACCGCAGAAGCGGAGAATTCCTCTGCTGGCCGGTGGTTTCTCCGGTCAAAACGTCCAAACCAACCCGAATGTCAGGCCGGCTTTCCAGCAACTTGGCCAACGCAGGTTCATCCAACACTTCTCCGCGTGAGGTATTGATTAGACAGGCGTTCGGTTTCAGAAGAGCCAGCAGATCCGCGCCGATCATGCCGGTGGTTTCCGAGGTCAACGCGCAGCAGATGCAAACAATGTCGACCTGCCGGAATAATTCCTGCAACGATGGAACCGATGAAGCGTTTTTCGCGTAAGGGTCGTAATGGATCACCGTGGCTCCGAAGGCTTCGCTGTAGCGGGCCATCCGCCGGCCGATCCGTCCGAATCCCACCAAGCCGACCCGGCGCCCTTGAAGCTCATGCCCGCGCAGCTCCTCTTCGCGGGAACGCCAACGTCCACTGGAGACTTCTTGAACGGCCCGATCCAGTCGACGGAGCGTATTCAGCATCAACAGGAAGGTGAATTCCGCACTGGCCGAAATCTGATCCAGCGCGGCCCGGTCATCCAACAAGCTGTACACCGCGATACCCCGTTTTTCACAGGCGCTTCGATCGATATGATTGCTGCCGGTTGAGGGGGTGATCAACACCGAAAGAGAGGGAAACAAGGACAGCGCGGCCTCATCCACGATAAAGCGCTGGCCGGGATTGACGATCCAAGCGGTTCGATCGCCAGCGGCCAATTCTTCCCTTTTCCAGATTTCCTGAAAAGAAGTCGGGATCACCGATTGAAATTCTTCCCGCAGGTTTCCTAAAAAGGAAAAGGGAGCGCTGAACAGGCAGGAATCGGCGCTCATGAACGGACCTCCGCCATCTGAGCCATTTCTCTTCCGTGCAAACTGAGTAATTTGAATTCTTCGGGTGTGGCGCTGAGCGCATGATCGCGAATGACCGCCGAGGCCTTGTTCATCGTGAAATGTTTTTCCAGGCAGGCGGCTCCACGCGCGATGGCCAGAAAACAAGCCGAGAGGTTCAGGCAATGATCGCTGTAGCCGTAGAAACCTTCCGGTTCGAACCGCTCTGGGAATCCGGTAAGGTCCGACAACGTTGTGGGATATTTGGATCGGCAGTAGAGGTAATGCAAGCGGCCCTCCTGAGGCGGCCCGAAAGGCCATTCCGGCTGATTCCACATCCCCAGCGAAACGAAGGTCGGCTTGCCGTCCGCCAGGATCTTTTTGCAAAGATCCGGCCGGTCTACGACGGTTCGAGAGGCGATCTTGTAGCGCGGCAGATCCAGCTCCCGGGCCCAGTCCAACGCTTCATCGGTAATCAGCGAAGCCATCATCTCGATGCCTTCTTCGTCACACCAGGTCTTGAGCTGCCGTCTTTGTTTCGCATTCATTTCATTGATGTCGCCCTGGCCGCAGCGCCACCCAAATTGGAACTTGGCAATATCGGCGCCGGCCCATTTCGCCTGACGGATCAGCTCGTGCGCCAGATCCCAGTTGGCGTCGTAGTTCATTCCAATTTCAGCGACCAGCAGCATGGACCGTCTCCGTTTTTTGGCGCAGCAAATGCTCCACCAGTTGAAGGTCAAAAGTGGACTTGATTTGAAAACTCTCGGGCCGGCTCATCACGATGTGGCCTACTTTCTGTCCGGAAAGATCTTGTTCGGTCAAAATGCGGCGCCAAAAGGTGCGGACGGCGCCGTTACTCTCGTAAAGCCCCTCTCGTTCCAGCCGGATCTGCCGGTGCATCGCCGGGTTCAACGGCGTCAGTCCGTGGGGACCGTGGACGAAATGAAGATCGGTGTCTTCGCAGACGCTGACCACGCTGTCAGCCTCATACAGAATCAGCGTATTCACGGCTTCGCGGATGTGCGCCGCATTGCGTAACGGGGAATGCACGCTGAGCAGCACCACAATGTCCGGTCGGCTCCCCATCGTTTGTTCAAGATGAGAAACCGCGTCCCACGCCACCTGGCTTTCCAGCACTCGCTCATCGGAAAGCTCCGGAGTCCGCAGTTTGGCGGAAATGCCCTGCCTTCCCTGGCAATGCTGGATCACCGCGGGATCATCGGTGGTGACCAAGATCTGCTCGAACAGTTCGGCCCTCAGCGCGGCTTCCAGCGTGTAATCGATCAGCCGGGTGCCGGCCAGTTCTCGTAAAACCACGTTGGGCAGATGCGCGTACGTATTTTTGGCCTGCACGATCGCAGTGATTTTCAACCCGGCCAATCCGCCGCGGCTGTCGACCAGGGCTTGTTTGATTTGGCGGCGCGCTTCCAGCAGCCGGTTTTGATTGCTGGATTGCGAAGCCCCATGCTGGCGGTAAAAGAAAAGCGGGGTTGCCACGTTGGCGATGCCATGCTGGGGAAGCAGCTTCAGCCACAACTCATAGCCGTCCTGAACGTTGTAACGCTCATCGTATCCGCCCAGATTTCTCAGAACTTCCTTGCGGATCATCGTGCCGGCTCCGTGAGCCGGGATGTCCAGGAATTGGGCTTCTTGGCCGATCCGCTTGCGGTGCTCGACGCCCAGGTAATTTCCCGCTTCATCGATGTAGATATAGTTCGGATAAACCAGCGCAATTTCCGGGTGGCGGTCCAAGTAAGAGGCCAATACCAACAGCGCGTTGTCGTCCAGATAATCGTCGGCATCCAGGCGCAGCAGGTATTCGCCGCGGGCTAACCGAAGCGCTTCATTGGCGCAGGCCTGAAGTCCTTGCGGCTGAGCGTGCCGAACCAGGCGAATCCGTTCCGGATTTTGCTGTTCGAAGTCTGCGGCCAGCTGGCCGGTTGCATCCTCCGATCCGTCGTCGATCAGCACCAGCTCCCAATCGGTGCGGGTCTGATTCAAGACACTCTGCACAGCTTGAGTCAAATATCGGCCGTAGTTTCGGCACGGAATATAAACGGTGATGGCCGGAGCGCTCATACGGTGGGCAGCTCCAGCGCTTTGCCGCTTCGTTGAGAATGAAGGATTTGTTTGAATTCCTCTTCGGTCCATCCGGTGATCCGCAGATAGTAGTCCAGTTCCTGCGGCCGTTTCGGATCGTACTGTTTGATCAACTCGAACGCCTCTTCCCGCGTCAGAAGCCCGGCTCGCACGTCCTGGCTGGCGTGGTCGGTGGCCCGTCCGAATCCCCGTTTGATGAATTTGGCGTAGTCATGGACGCCGGACATGCGGCACTCGACGCTCTTGTAACCTTTGTAGGTTCCTTCAACGTTGTCTTCCTTCCAGCCGTATTCTTTTTTCAGGAACTCCACTTGACGCTCCCCGTCCCAGAACAGGTAGTCGCCGAGGAACAGACCCCGGAAACCCAGTGCCCTTAGCTCTTCGCTGGTGGGAAACTCAAATGGATGCAAGTCGCGTCCCGAAAGCTGGGTGCTGACCATGCCCTGCACCGCCACTTTCATGGAGACGTTTTTGTAATAGGTCTCATCAAACTGCACATGATCATCATACGAAGCTTTATTCCCCGCTTCGGCGACCGATTCGCCCCAGACGATCAATGGGATGCCCATCTTGACCGCCAGGATTGGGATGATCGTCGTCAAATCCGCGTTGCCGCAGCGTTCTCCGTAGCCGTTGATCGTCCCTTGGATCTGCTGGCACCCCGCCCGCACCGCAGCCAACGTATTGGCGACCCCCAGCCCGCAATCGTTGTGCGCATGGATGCCCAGGGGGACTCGGGCAATGCGCCTGGCTTCGGCGACGACTGATGAGATGTCTTGAGGCAGACTGCCCCCATTGGTGTCGCACAAGACAATCGCATC
>CAZKNC010000010.1:0-9260 GCA_964553935.1 uncultured Planctomycetia bacterium
CCCGCTCTTCAGGTTCTTCAGCCGCACGCCGGTTACTTTCTTTTTCGCTGGGTCTTTAATGTCGATCACTTCCGTATCCCAAATCCAATGGATCTTCGGGTTCGCTTTCGCCTTTTCCTGCATGATCTTGGAAGCCCTTAAGCTGTCGCGGCGATGAATCACGGTGACCTTGGAGGCGAAGCGGGTGAGGAACGTAGCCTCTTCCATCGCAGTATCGCCGCCGCCGATGACGACCAGCTCCTTGCCTTTGAAGAAGAAGCCGTCACAGGTGGCGCAGGCCGACACGCCGTATCCGAGGAGCGCCTTTTCCGACGGCAAACCCAGATACTTGGCCGAAGCCCCGGTCGCGACGATGAGCGCATGGGTCTTATAAACTGTTTCATCCACCTGGACCTCAAACGGACGGGTCCGGACGCTGACGCGGGAAGCGTCTCCGAGAACAAACCGGGTGCCGAACCGGGCGGCCTGTTGTTTCATCTTCTCCATCAGATCCGGCCCCTGAATTCCTTCCGGGAAACCGGGAAAGTTTTCCACCTCGGTGGTGGTGGCCAGCTGGCCGCCGGGAGAAGTCCCTTCGATCAAAAGCGGTTTGAGCTCCGCGCGGGCGCAGTAGACCGCCGCGGTGAGTCCCGCGCAGCCGGAGCCCAGAATGATGACGTTTTCCGTTTCCGCCATGGCGCTATATTCTACCTCGAAAGACCGGCTTCAAAATCCGAAGAAGCTTGCGCTGGATCGCCGGGTTCCCGGCCAAGACATGGCCTCGGTCCAAAAAACGATCCTGCCCGTAGAAATCGGTCACGCGCCCGCCCGCCTCCTGAATGAGCAAAGCGCCGGCCGCGATGTCCCAGGGCTGCAGCGCCATCTCCCAAAAACCGTCCATCCGACCGCAGGCGACGTAAGCCAAATCGATGGCGGCCGATCCGGCCCGGCGGATCGATCCGGTCTGCAGAAAAACACGCCGAAAAGAAGCCAGATAGAGGTCCACCTGTTCCCTCGCGCGGAACGGAAATCCGGTCGCCAGCAAAACATCGTCAAACGCGCGGTGCCGCGTGACCCGGATCCGCCTGCCGTTGAGCCGGGCCCCCTTGCCGCGCTGGGCGGTGAACAGATCCCCGCGGACCGGGTCGTAAACGACCCCGACCTCCAGCTTTCCATTTTTCGCCAGCGCGATCGAGACACAGAACATCGGGAACGCGTGCATGTAATTGACCGTGCCGTCCAGCGGATCCACCAGCCACTCCCACGCAGAGGCGCCCTGTGAACCGGATTCCTCCGCGCAAATCGCATGGCCGGGAAACGCCGAGCGGATCACCCGCAGGATCGCCCGCTCCGAAGCGTGGTCCGCGTCGGTGACCCAATCGTATCGACCTTTCTTCCGGACTTGGCCTTTGCGAAGTTTGCCCAGCCGTTCCATCAAAATCCGGCCGCCGGCGTGCGCGGCCCGAACGGCAACCTTAAGCGGGTGGTCGCTCACGGGAAAATTCCTGAAGTTGGCGGATCAACGCTCCGCTGGCCGGAGGGAACCGCAGGGTTTCCAGCTCTTCGGCCCGCACCCAGCGCCAATCGGCGCATTCCAGAGCCTGAGGTTCGCCTCGCGACCATTGGCAGTCAAAACAGTGGAGCCGAATCGTCCGCTCCGGAGTGCGGTGCTCGATCACCATGCACTTGCCGCCCACGGTGATTTCGATGCCGAGTTCTTCCTGAATTTCGCGCGCCAAGCCGGTCTCGAATGCTTCCCCGGAGTGAAGTTTTCCACCGGGAAATTCCCAAAAACCACCGAAGGAATCGCTGGGGCGGCGCTGGGAAACGAGATAAAGATTTTCCCGCCGGATCACCGCCACCACCACCTCCAAGGGCTTGCTCATGCCAGCCGTCTCCCGCCGTCGACCGGCAGAACGACCCCGGTCACGAAATCCGACCCCTCGAGGAAAAAGAGTGCCGCCGCCACGATATCCTCCGGCGAGCCGGCCCGTTTGAGCAGTGTTTTTTCGATGGCTTTCTTCTTTTGAGCGGCCGGCAGGCCCGGCGGAAACAGGATCGGTCCGGGAGCGATGGCGTTGACCTGCACCTGGGGGCTAAGCGCTTTCGCCAATCCCAGCGTCATCGTCACCACACCGCCTTTGGCAATCGTGTAGGGAAGATAATCGCTCCAGGGAGAGAGCACGGCCACATCGGCGATGTTGAGAATCTTTCCGAAACCGCGCCGCTTCATCAAAGGCCCCAGCGCTTGCGCGAACCACCAGGGGCCGGCCAGATTGGAGTTCAGAAGATCCTCCCACTGGGAAACGGTCGTTTTCTCCAGCGGAGTGGGATAAAAGGAGGAGGCGTTGTTGATCAGGATGTCGACGGCGCCGAACCGGCGCAAAACCGCTCGGATCGCCGATTTCACCTGTGCCGGATCGGTTTGATCGGCCCGCACCGCAAATCCCTCCACGCCGCGGCGTTCAATTTCCCGAACCGCAGAGTCGGCTTCAGTCCGGGAACGGTGGTACGTGATCGCGATCCGGCAGCCCTTCTCGGCCAGCGCCAGCGCCAGGGCCCGGCCGACCCGCTTGGCCCCGCCGGTCACCAGCGCAGTCCGCCCGGCTAATTCCATTTAAACCTCGATGAAATCCACTTGAACGCGGCGAGGGATCAAACCGGCATCCGCGGCTTCGTCCAGCAGAAGCTGCATGGCTTTGGCGCCCTCCGGCCGGCAATCCACGCTCCAGCGGTTGACATACATCCCCACGAACCGGTCGGTCAGCGCGGTGTCCAGCCCACGGCCGTAACGCATCGCGTAGGCCAGCGCTTCGGGCCGATGCGCGAACGCGTAATCCAGACTTTCCTTGAACACCTCGGCCACCTGGCGCAGGCGTTCCGGACCCAAATCCCGGCGGACCACGTTGACTCCCAAGGGGGCCGGCAAGCCGGTCTTTTTCTCCCACCACTCGCCCAGATCCAGCACCTTGTGCAGGCCCTGTTTCTGATACGTGATCTGCCCTTCATGGATCAGCAAACCGGCCGGCACATCGCCCCGCTGAACGGCTTCAAGAATTTGATCAAACGGAAGGATCTGCTGGTCCACCTCCCCGACCGCCAGCGACCGTGGCGGCTGCGAAGCAGTCGCAGGAAGTGCTGGCGCCTCCGCTAGCGCCAGCCGCAACATCAGCGCCGCCGTCGTGAGCTTGCCCGGAACCGCCACGCGCTGTCTGCGCAGTTCCTCCAGCGTCATCGGCTTTTTTGAGACAACCACCGGCCCATACCCCTCCCCCACACTGGCGCCGGTCGTGAGCAGGATGTATCGGTCGGCCACGTAAGGATACGCGTGCAAGGAGATCGCCGTCATTTCCAGATCCCCCTGCACGGCCCGCTGATTGAGCTCTTCGATCCCTTCCATGCGATGCTCCACCCGCATGCCGCGCAGAGAAATCTTGTTCTGCGTCATCGCGTAGAAAAGAAAAGCGTCGTCCGGGTCCGGGCTGTGCCCGATCCGAAGCAGGAAAGGATTATTCATAGTCGAGACGTCCGCGCGTCTCGGGGTCGCCGCCCGCGTACAGCAGATCCAAAAACCGGGTCAGCGTCTTCTCCAGGGTCGGCTCGTGCCGGTCCACGTAAATCAAAATCAGATTTCTCAGCATCCGGGCGAGAATATCCCGATTCCCCAAGACCTCCAGGAACTCCGGCTGATACGGATAGCCGGCCTCCACCACAAACTGCACGCATTCTGCGCGAGTCAGGAACCGCCCCCCATTGAACGGGTCGATAAACAGTTCGCGCTTCTCGTCCTGGTATTTCAGCATGAAGTGGCCCGGTACACCGACCCCTCCCAGAGGAAAACCCACCCTCTCGGCGACCAGGAGATAAATCACCGAAAGCGTGATGGGAATCCCCAGTTTCCGGTCCATCACCCGATTCAGATAGCTGTTTTGCGGATCGAAGTAATCGTTCCAGTTGCCGCGGAACCGTTCGTCCCGGAAAAGGATCCGATTCATGACGGACAGTTTCCGCGCCGGCTCCTCGACCGCGGCCAGCTTGGGCCGAATCCGTCCGGCCAGATCGTCCAGCCGCTTGCGGTAGGGTGCGGGATCCAGATCGGGGTAGCAGACGCGGGCCAGCAGCATCGCTCCGCGCTCCAGGTCCGGTTCGGCATCAGCTGGAGCGATCGTCTTTTCCCAATCGCGAGCGATGGAAGACAGACGGATCATCTCCAGGACGCCTTGAGCCTCCACGCGCACCTTCGGGTCGGCATGGGAGACAGCTGCCTTCTGAAGAAAGGCATGCGCCTTCTCTCCCAGTTCGACCAGCTTGGCGCGGGCGGCTTCAACGACTTCCCGATGATCGTCCGATAAGAGGTTTACGAGCGCAGCAAGACTGGAATCCATCAGGACGACTAGCTTATCACGCCGAACCGTTGTGGTAAACTTAAGCCGAACGATGGTTCAACTGGCCGAAGTTCCCTTTTGGATCGACGAAGAATGCCCCGCGCTGGACGTCGCGATGCCGCGCGCGTATCGAAAACCGCCCGCCCCTCATTTCCTGCGCCGCAAACATCCGCTGAACCCCCTGATCGCGCGCGCCCAAGCGGCCCGGCGGACCGGAAACTCCCCGGAGTTCGGGAAAAGCTACGGGGAACTTTCCACGGAGTTCCAGCCGGCGATCGACTGGATCCGCTCCTGCTGGGATTATCTGCTGTCCACCCAGGGCTGCCGTTTCCTGGTCCGGACCGACGCGGAAAAACTGTGCGCTCGCGGGGACTACCGGGTTTTCACCGAGCGGGATTTTGAAAAGCTGATTTACCGGGTCTTCCGCCGCTGCCTGGAGGATTACTTGGACGGAGGAGCCGCCGAACCGTTCCTTCATCGGATGCAGAACCGGTTCTGGCCGTCCGTTCTGGAGGCCTACCGGGCGCTCGAGAACCCCGCGGATCCGACCCAGAGGAAACTGACCGGATGGTCCTATTTACGGTGCGTTCCTTACCAATTCCTGAACGACCACCACCAGGACCGCGTTTATCGGGCGGTGCGCCGCCTGCCGGAGCCGCTCCGAAAAACCATTGAGCTGTACCATCTTTCTTTTTACACGGAGGAGGCGGCGGTCACGCGGCTCAGCATCACGCCGCTGGCATTCCAGCGGAGGCGCGCGCAGGCATTGCGGCAGATCAAGGAGGAAGACTTCCTGAGTTTCGTCCTGCTCAGCCAGGTCGAGCGTTATTAGCGGCGGAAAAACTCCGCCCAGAGGTAAGCAGCCGCCAGCGCGAGATAAGCGGCGTAGGAAACGGCCAGCAGGAGACCGGCCCAGAGGCCCGGCCGAACCGCGCGAGGAACCAGCCGCGGGAGAACCCGGTAGCTCAATCCGAAGAAAGCCCCCGTAAACAGAACGGTCCCCACGAACCCAATCACGGCCGAAATCAGAATCAGCGGACCCGGAGCGCTCAACCGCATGGTGAACCCGGTCACTCCGGTCAACCAGACCACCCAGACCAGATACCAGGTTCGCGCCGTCCACCGGCGGGCCGCGGGGAAATAGCTCAAGACCATGTCGGTATTGATGCGTGAAACCGCATCCACCGTCGCCAGCCAGGTATCCGCCAAAAAAGCGGCCGCCACGAGAAGAAACAAAAAACCGCCGATCCTTCCCCACTGAAGCTCGAAGAACCGGCTTTGCACCACGGCCAGATCGTATTGATCGGGCAAAAGCCCCTGTGGATGAAGCAGGGCGAACGCGAGCAGACAGGTCATCAGCGTGGTGAGGATGTTGCCCACCACGCCGACCGATCCGTCCACCCAGAGAAACCGGACCCAGGGCCGCCATTCCTGTTGAAGCAAAGCGGATTCGGCCGGCACCGCGCCGCTCAAAGAAAGCGGTTCTCCTTTTCCTCCCACAATGCGGGTGACGTGCTCGACCCGCCCGGCCATCCCGGCCCCTTTTTCCCGCAGCCAGTAGGAATAAAACAGGGTCCAGAATCCGCCCAAGCCGGCGAAAGTGATGGCCGTCAGCAGTTTGGTCGTGTCGGCCGGATCCCAAGGACGAGACGGGGGCCAGCTCGGCCGGACCAGCCCCGTGAGAAAAGCGGGGATCGTTTGAACAACCGTCGGATGCGTGCAGGCCCAGAACAGGCCCACCAATGTCACGACGGCAACCCCCAGCATGATTTTTTCAATCGCCCGGTAAATGACGCGGGAAAAGAGCAAGGCCCCCAAGAAGAAAGCCATGGACGCATAGCCCCAGAAAAGCGTTTGATTCTGCACGCTCCAACCGGCTGGAAAACCGGTCAAAGCCGCCAATGAAGTCCCGCCCGCGGAAGCGAAGGCTCCGAACCAAGCAAATGCGACCGACATCAGCCCCCAGAGCAGAAGAGCGAACCAGCGGTTGAGCCGGATGAATCCCTGGAAGATGCTTTCTCCGGTCGCCAGCGTGTAGGCGCCGATGTGATAATTCAGCGGAAGCTGCAGCAGGCAAGCCGGGATCAGCAGGAAAAGGAACGCCAGCCCGTACTTGGCCACGAGGTAGGGCCACCAAATCAGCTCGCCGCTTCCCTGCGCCAGCGCCAGCCAGATGATCCCGGGACCCAGCGCGGCTTTCCAGCCGGGGAAAACCGGCAGCGTCGATTTTTCGGGATTGGGCAGCTTCCCGATCAAACCCATCAGACCTTGACTCCGCGAGATCTCAAATCTTCCAACAGACGACCGTAACCGGCAAACCGATGCGTCTGGAAACCGATCCGATGTCCCGCCTCGATCAAATCTTCCCGATCATCCACATAGAAAATTTCAGCGGCAGGCATCCGAACAAGCTCCAGCGCCCGGTGATAGATCAACGCGTTGGGTTTGAGCGTGCCGACTTCATAGGACAGAATCCAGCCGTTCATCTCCTTGAGGACCGGACACAGCTCTCTCAGGTATTCGAAATGAGGACGGTTGATGTTGGAGATCAGATACGCAGGATAACTTTTCATCAACTTGCGCAGAAGAGCGGTCATTTCCGGATCTTCCGTGAAGATATGGTTCCAAACATCCAGGAACGCTTCGTATCCGACCGAAAGACCGAGCCGGCGAGAGACCTCTTCATAGAATTTCCTCGTCGAGATACGCCCCTCGGCGTGATCAACCACGAGCGGCGATTCAAACAGAAGCTGGAACAGCGCATCCGCAGAGGCGCCCGTGCCGGCCGTGATTTTCTGGGCCGCCGTCAGGTGGTCAAACTGCACCAGCACGTTGCCCAGATCGAACAGAAAAGCCCTCACCGGCAGGAGACCGTGCGGGCGCGGAGAAACCGGTGGAATCAGGGGCCCGAGCTCCAGCTCGATGATCCGGTCCACATCGGCCAGAGTCACCCGGGAATACCACTTCTGCTCGGGGTAGACCATCACGTTGGCGCCCTGCTCGCACAAATCCATACAGCCGGAGCCGCTGACCCGCACCTTGCCCTTGAGGCCGTGGGAGTTGACGTACTCCTTGAGCTTCTCCCGGATGGCTTCCGCCTCTTTCTGCGAACAGGACTCCCGGCCGTCGACGCGCTGATTGACGCAAACGTAAAGGTGCTTCAGGTAGGGGGAACGCTTTGTTTCCATGGGATTACATATCCGCGCAGGATTCGTGGAGTTAGACTTTTCCGCGGACGAGGGCTTGCTTGACTTCCCCAATAGCTCGGGTGACGTTGATTCCACGCGGGCAGGCCTCCACGCAGTTAAAAACCGTTCGGCAGCGCCAGACCCCTTCCCGGTCGTTCAGGACGGTCAGACGCTCTTCCTTGCCCTGGTCGCGGCTGTCGAACAGGAACCGGTGGGCCTGGACGATCGCCGCGGGACCGACATAGTGCGGGTCCGCCCAGAAGGAGGGACAGCTGGTCGTGCAGGCGCCGCAGAGGATGCACTTGGTCGTATCGTCGAACCGTTCCCGGTCTTTCGGCGACTGAAGACGCTCCTTTTCCGGCAAAGGGCTTTTGTCGATCAGGAAAGGTTTGATGGAGCGGTACTTCTCGAAGAACTGCTTCATATCGACCACCAGGTCCTTCAGCACCGAATAACCGCGCATCGGCTCAATGGTGATCGGCTGTTTCAAGCTCTTGACCAGCACCTTGCAGGCCAGCCGGTTCTTTCCATTGATGATCATGGCGTCCGAACCGCAGATCCCGTGCGCGCAGGAGCGCCGGAGCGAGAGCGTGCCGTCCACATGGCCCTTGATCGCCTCCAATCCGTCCAGCACCCGGTCGGTCGGCTCCAAATCCACCTGGTAATCTTCCCAATGAGACCTGGAGTCCTTGGCTGGATCGAACCGGAGAATCTTAAAAGCCACCTTCATCAGTATTTCCGCTCCTGAGGTTGGAATCGGGTAATCGAAACCGGCTTGTACTTGAGCTCAACCGGCCCGTCCCGGCGATAGGCCAAGGTATGCTTGAGAAACCGGGGGTCGTCCCGTTTGGGGAAATCCTCGCGGCAATGCGCGCCGCGCGATTCCTGCCGGGCCAGCGCGCCGGCGGCCGTCACCTGGGACAACTCCAGCAGGTGGTCCAGCTCGAATGCTTCCAACAGCTCCATATTGAACTTCTTGCCCCTATCCTGCAGGCGGACTTCCCGATAGCGTCCCCGCAGATCCGAAAGAGTCTGCAGTGCTTTCTTCAAATCGGACTCCACCCGGAAAACGGAAACCTTGTCCATCATCTCCGCCTGCATCAGCGAGCGAATACTCGCCACGGATTCTTTCCCGTTGCCGGAGAAAAGGCGCTCCATCCGTTCCTTCGTCGCGGTTTCCGGATTCGGCGGTAACGACGACAGCGCCGCGTTCTGCACGAACTTCCCCAGCGCCTTGCCGCCGCGGCGGCCGAAAACGATGATGTCCACCAGCGAGTTGGTTCCCAGCCGGTTGGCGCCGTGCACCGAGACGCAGGCGCATTCGCCGGCCGCGTAGAGACCCGGCATCACCGTCTTTTTCTCATCGATCACCACCTCCCCGTCAAAGTTGGTGGGAATACCGCCCATCGCGTAATGCGCGGTGGGCTGGATCGGGATCGGCGCCTTCACCGGGTCGATGCCCAGATAGGTCTCCACGAAATCGGTGATGTCCGGCAGTTTCTCATGGATCACCTTCGGGTCCAGATGGGTCAGGTCCAGATGCACGTAATCTTTTTGGGGGCCGATTCCCCGCCCTTCCCTCAGCTCGATGGAAATGGCGCGCGAGACCATGTCCCGCGGAGCCAGGTCCTTCAGCGTCGGCGCGTACCGCTCCATGAACCGTTCGCCGCTGGCGTTGCGCAGGATCCCGCCCTCGCCGCGCGCCCCT
>CAZKNC010000010.1:9270-16135 GCA_964553935.1 uncultured Planctomycetia bacterium
CATGTCCTGCAGGGGAATGCCTCGGCGGTAAACCACGGCCATGCCGTCGCCGGTCAAGGTCAGCGCGTTGGAAGTGATCTTGTACATGCGGCCGGAACCGCCGGTGGCGAACAGGACCGCCTTCGCGTGGAACGTGTGCAGTTCACCGGTGGCGATTTCGATCGCCACCACGCCGCAGGTCACGCCGTTGTTGACCAGCAGATCGGCCACGTGGAACTCATCGAAGAAAGTCACCCCCTGCTTGATGCACTGCTGATACACGGTCTGAAGGATCATGTGGCCGGTTCGGTCGGCCGCGTAGCAGGCGCGGCGCACCGGTCCCTTACCGTATTCGCGGGTGTGCCCGCCGAAGGGGCGCTGAGCGATCGTGCCGTCAGGATTTCGGGAAAACGGCAGGCCCATATGCTCGAGCTCGACCACGGTGTCCACCGCCTCACGGCACATAACCTCGGCGGCGTCCTGATCCACCAGGTAATCGCCGCCCTTGACCGTGTCGAACATGTGCCACTCCCAATGATCCTCTTCCAGGTTGCCGAGCGCGGCGCCGATCCCGCCCTGAGCGGTTCCGGTATGCGAACGGGTGGGATACAGTTTGGAAAGAACCGCGATCCTGGGGACTGTCCCCGAAGGGGACTGTCCCCTCGTCGCCTGCAGGGCCGCCATCAGCCCCGCCCCGCCCGCTCCCACGATGATTCCGTCAAAGGTATGCGTCATGGCGCTTTAAAGAAGAGGATCACCCACGTTCCAACCGCCAGAAAGAAAATCCCAGTCAGATACATTCCCTTCACCACAAAACCTCGAACCGGCGGCTTGAGGTAGTCATCAAAGATCATCCGCATGCCGTTGAGCCCATGGATCATGGCCAGCCAGAGCATGGCGCCGTCGTAGGCGCGCCAGAACCAGCCGATGTAGCGGGCGGCGACGAAGTCGTAGTCAATGGTGTGGATGCTGTTAAAGACATGCATGATGAACAGGTGGCCCAGCGCCAGCAGAACCAGCACGATGCCGGAGTAGCGCATGAAGAGCCAGGCGGCCAGCTCAGACCCGCCGTCGGGACGCGTCCGGCTTCCGTACGAAGAAACGCTCATGCGCCCGCTCCGCGCAGAATGTGGCCCACCATGATCCAGGCCACGGGGAGGAAAACCAAAAAGAAAAGAACCATCTGAATCCAAAACATTTTCTTATAGTGAACGGTGGAAGCCGGCCAGAAGTCGATCGCAATGATCCGAACGCCGTTGATCGCGTGATAGAGCACCGCGGCGAAAAGCCCGATCTCCATGAGGCCGAACAGCGGCATCCGGTAAATCTGCAGGATCCTGTTGTACCAAACCGGCCCCAGCATGACCAACGCCGTGTCCAAAATGTGCACGAGCAAAAACAAAACCACCGCCACACCGGTCACCCGGTGCAGGACCCAGGACCACTGTCCGACTCCACCCTTGTAGATACTCATCCAATCCTCTCTACATCGTTCATGGTTCGACAAGCTCACCATGAACGGCATTTCACTTCGCATATTTTGTCGGATCTGTTACACCCGCTGCCCGAAATCCGCTCCGCCGTTCCGCGCATTTCTGGCAGCGGCCGCAATGCGCTTGTTGAATGGGCCGGATGCAGGAAAACGTGTCCTGCCACGGGAGGACCCGGTACCGACGGATCACCTCCGCCTTGCTTTTTTGAAGAAATGGCGCCTGAATCCGGACCGCGGACCCCAGCGCCTCCCGGATCGACCGCTCCATCAAATCAAAAAAACCACGGCGTGCGTCCCGGAACGGATTTCCCTTCAGCACACCAATCCACAGAACGGGAACCTTCCGAACCGCGCAGAACAAACCTCCCAAGCCCAGCAGTAAAAGGTTTCTGCCCGGAAGATAAACCGCCGAATCGGGCGCACGGAAACCCGGCACCGGACGCTTGCCTAAGCTCCAGTGCGGCTTGTACACCGCCGCCAGCGGCGCTTCCAGCACGGTCACCGGAGCCAGCCGATCCGAGCCCAACGCGCGCAGAAACCGCTTTAAATGCGCCAGCTCCGCCTTTTCCCACACAAATCCTTTCCGGACGTACAGCGGATAAACTCGGCTGTACCGGCGGATCGCCTCAGCGAACAGGGCCGCGCTTTCCACTCCCCCGCTGGTGAGAATCACCGCCGCGCGCTTCAAGAAATCCTCATGATATCATGGGTGCCGCGATGTTCAAGGTTACCAAGCTCATCCATTTCTGCTATGGTCACCGGCTCCTGAATTACGAGGGGAAATGCCGGTACCTGCACGGCCACAACGCCCGCGTCGAGATCGACCTGGCCAGCGACCGCCTCGACCCGCGCGGCATGGTCGTCGACTTCAACGAGATGAAGCAAAAAATCCAGGGCTGGATCGACTCCGCGCTGGATCACAAACTGCTCCTGAACAAGGCCGACCCGATCCGCCCCTACCTTGAACAAGTCAAGGAACCGATCGTGATCCTGGAAGAAAACCCGACCGCCGAAGTGATCGCCCGGCTGATTTATAATCAGATTCGCCAGCAGGGTTTCCCGGTGACCGAAGTCCGCCTCTGGGAGACGGACAGCTCGTTCGCTACTTACCGCGCCCCCGAGAGCGAGTAACCTCCACGCCGACGCTCGAAGTCCCCGGCACCGAAAATTTCCGGACCCGTACTTTCACCTCGACCGGCTGAAACTTTTCCAAAACCCGCTCCGCGACCGACTGCGCGACCGCTTCCACCAGTTTGAAAGGTTTGCCTTCGACCGTTTTTTTCACTTCGGCGCAGACGGCCGCGTAATCAATGGTTTCCTCAGCCCGATCGTAGCGTCCGGCGCCGGCCAGATCCAGTCCGATTTCCAAATCCAGCAGGATTTTCTGAGGATGCATCCGCTCCTGATCCGGAACGCCGACGCGGACCGAGCAAACCAGCGCCTCAATCAGGACCTTATCCACCGCGGCGAACCCCGCCAATCACCTTCAGGAAAGAATCCAGATCCGGCGCGCAAAGAAACGGATTATGGGTTTTCTCTTTGCCGATGCTGGAGCTGGGCTCGGGCGAGTAGTTGTGGCCCGGGTAAAGAAGCAGGCGGTCGTCCAGTTTGCGCAAGCGAGTAAGCGATTGATGCATCTTCTCCGGGTCGCCGCCGGGCAAATCGCATCGGCCGCAGCCGCCGATGAACAAGGTGTCTCCGGATACGAGCCGGTCCGCCGCTTGGTAGCAGACCGACCCCGGCGTATGCCCCGGCGTGTGCAGCAAAGAAATCGTCACCGATCCCAGAGAAATTTCGTGGCCGCCCTCCACCTCCTTGACACTGCTGGAGACCACCGGCAATTGGGAGACTTCTTTCTTATGGATGAAAACTTCCGCGTCGGTGGCTTCCACCATCGCCTCAACGCCGTTGATGTGATCGAAGTGGGTATGCGTGACGAGTACCTTGGTGATCTTCATTTCGTCCTGCTGAGCCGTTTCCAGGATTTTCTTCACGTCCCAGGCGGGATCCACCACGGCGCACTCGCGGGTTTCCAGCGAACCGATGAGGTAAACGAAATTTTGAAGGGGACCCAGTTCCAGCTGCTGCAGGTAAAGCTTCACTTCTTGCGCGAGACGGCGCGGCGGGCGGCCTCAACAATTTTGGCGGCGGTCAACCCGTATTTCTCCAGCAGTTCCTCCGGCTTGCCGGATTCGGCGTAGGTGTCCTGGATGCCGACCATCTCCTGCGGGACCGGGCATGCGCGGCCCAGCGCCGACGCCACTGCCGCCCCCAGCCCGCCCCAGATCGAATGCTCTTCGGCCGTAACGACAGCGCCGGTGGTCTTGGCCTGTTGGATCAAAAGCTCCTCGTCCAACGGCTTGACCGTGTGCATATCCACCACCGCGGCGGAAATCCCCGCATCGGCCAGCTGTTCCGCCGCCGCCAGCGCCTCGTACACCAGCAGACCGTTGGCAACCAGCGTGACATCCTTTCCTTCCCGCAGGAGGACTCCCTTGCCGAACGAGAACTTGGATTCAGCGCCGTACACCAGTGGGACCTTGGGACGGCCGGTCCGAATGTATACGGGACCCTGGATCCGCGCGGCTTCGGTCACCAGGGCCCGGGTGGAAAACTCATCGGCCGGAAC
Source organism: uncultured Planctomycetia bacterium (assembly GCA_964553935.1). Taxonomy (GTDB): domain Bacteria; phylum Omnitrophota; class Gorgyraeia; order 1-14-0-20-64-10; family 1-14-0-20-64-10; genus CAZKNC01. Next base: position 13,371 of record CAZKNC010000010.1, read on the forward strand.
GCAGACCGTGAATCCGGGCAGAGAAACCATGAGCGCCACGTCCTCAATCGACTGCTGGGAAGCGCCGTCCTCTCCCACGCTGATTCCGCCGTGGGAAGTGACGACCTTCACGTTCAAATGAGGCACCGCCACCGCCATCCGAAGCTGGTCATATCCCTTGCAGACCAGGAAACAAGCGAAACTGGAAATAAACGGTATCTTCCCGGCCTTGGCGAGCCCGCTGGCCAACCCCACCAGATTGGCCTCCGCGACGCCGACATTGAAAAACCGGTCCGGGAACTCTTTGGCGAACAAGCCGGTCCGCGTGGAGGAGGCCAAGTCGCCGTCCAGCACGACGATCTGAGAATTGTGACGGCCCAGCTCGATCAGAGCCTGGCCGTAGGCATCGCGGGTGGCCAGTCCTAATCGTTTTTCCATAAGAATCTCAGGCACCGTTCGCGCTGAGCCTGTCGAAGCACGAATGGAAGAAAATCACATTATTCACCCTTCGACAAGCTCAGGGTGAACGGATTCCATTTCATTTCGCACCCGTTTTGATCTTGCCGGCGGCGAGGAGGGCCTGCGACAACGAAGGGTCCCCGTCCAATTCCTTCAAAGCGGCCTGCACTTCTTCCGAGGTCGGGGCTACCCCATGAAAGTAGTTGTTATTCTCCATAAAGGAAACACCTTTCCCCTTCACGGTATGCGCCACGATCAAATGGGGCTGGCCGGACACTTGATGGGCTTTCTCAATCGCCCGCAGAATTTGCGGGATCTGGTGCCCATCGACTTCCTGCACGTGCCAACGGAACGATTCCCATTTCTTCACCAGCGGCTCCAGATCCTGAATATCCTTCACGGCGCCGTCCAATTGGAATTTGTTGTAGTCCACGAAGGCGATGAGCCGGTCCAGCCGATGGAAACCGGCAAAACCAGCCGCTTCCCAGGTCTGGCCTTCTTCGTTTTCGCTGTCGCTGATGAGGCAATAGACCCGGCTGTCCTTCCGATCCAGATGAAGTCCCAACGCCAATCCGCTGGCGATGGAAAGCCCCTGGCCCAAGGAACCGGTACAGGCCTCCAGCGAAGGCATGAACCGGGTATCCGGATGGCCCTGCAAAGGAGAACCCAGCTTGCGAAGGGTGGCCAATTGTTCTTTGGGAAAATAACCGGACAGCGCCATCGCCGCGTAAACGACGGGACAGCCGTGCCCTTTACTCAGGACAAACCGATCCCGATCTTCCCATTGGGGGCTTTGGGGATCGTGCCGCATCACCTGGAAGAAAAGAGAGGTTACGATGTCCGCGGAAGATAACGAACCGCCGGGGTGGCCGGAACCGGCTGTCCCCAGCATCCGAATGACCTCTTTCCGGATCTCACGAGCGACTGCGGGCAGTTCCTCAACGGGGAGTGTGGGGGGTTTCATACGCGGGCGTATGATACCGATTTTTCCCTGCCCGGTCAATTCTCTTCTGCTATAATGCTGACTTTCGTCGCATGGTTGCCCCTCTCTTTTTCTACGGTCTCGCGGGTCTTACCATTGCCGGAGCTTTGGGAGTTCTTCTCGCCCGGCATCCGGTCTATGCCGTTCTCAGCCTAGTGCTCATGCTGTTTGGACTCTCCGGTATTTTTATTCTCCTGCAGGCCACTTTCGTGGCCGTCATTCAGATCCTGGTCTACGCCGGAGCGGTGCTGATTCTCTTCCTGTTTGTGGTGATGCTGTTGGACATCGGGCCTGAAGCCCTCCACCGGCAGCGCAGCCGAACTCTGGCCTTCGCGGGAACGGCGGCCGGTCTTTTGTTCTTCATCCAGATGTTCCGAGCCGTTTCCGGCCTGCGGCTGCCCGCCGTCGCTCCAGTGGCGGGGACTACGGCAGCGGTGGGCGAGACGCTCTTCACCACCTACGCTCTTCCATTCGAACTGGCTTCCTTATTACTGTTGGCCGGAATCATCGGCGCCATCGTGCTGGCCAAGAAAAAGCTATGACGCCGGTTCCCCTCGATCATCTGCTGCTGCTCAGCGGCTTCCTCTTTACTGTGGGACTGATCGGCGTCATCACGCGCCGCAACATCCTGCTGATCCTGCTCAGTTTGGAGATCCTGCTCAGCGCCGCGAACCTGGCCTTCGTATCGTTCGCTCACGCGCTGGGAGACCTTTCCGGCCAGATTATGGTCTTCTTCATCTTCATCGTGGCGGCCGCCGAAGTGACGGTGGGGCTGGCCATCGCGCTTCTCCTGGTCCGGCATGCCGGCAAAGTGGAAGCCGACGAAATCCGAAATCTGAAATGGTAGCCGCCCCCTGGATCGTCCTGTTCGCTCCGATCATCGCCTGTTTCGGTATTGTCCTGTTCGGCCGGCGCTCACGTCCCATCAGCGCGGGGCTGGCTGTCGGGGCCATGATCATCGCGTTCCTTCTTTCGTGCCGCATGCTGCTGGACGTCCTGGACCTGCACGGTGAAATGCTTCAAAGTTCCCTGGCCTGGGTGGATCTGCCGGGGCTGATGCTGGAATTCGGCCTTTTGGTGGATCGGCCGGCCGTGCTGATGAGCCTGGTGGTCACCGGCGTGGGGCTCATGATTTTCATCTATTCCATCGGCTACATGTCGGAAGAGCGGGGATTCTCCCGGTATTTCGCCTTCCTCTCTTTATTCGCTTTTTCCATGATGGGGATTGTGCTGGCCAATAATTTCCTGACGCTGTTCATGTTCTGGGAGCTGGTGGGGGCCAGCTCCTATCTGCTGATCGGCTACTGGTACGACCGGCCCAAAGCGGCCGAAGCCGGCAAGAAAG
>CAZKNC010000011.1:0-15882 GCA_964553935.1 uncultured Planctomycetia bacterium
CCTCGATCTTCGCGTCGATTTCCGTGCGGCCGGTCGAATATTTCCTTACCATCCCCGCTCCTTGGCCAACACCAGCAGCTGGGAAAAATTCTCCACCAGCTCATTCGGGCCGGAGGCCTCCAGTTCCCGGCGATCGCAAAATCCGTGCGCGACTCCGATCGTGGCGATCCCGGCCCGGGCGCCTGTCTCTACGTCGATGGAGCTGTCTCCCACAAAAAGGGTTTCCGAAGGGTGAGCGCCCGCCCGCTCCATTACGGCCAGAATGCCGGCGGGGTCCGGCTTCTTCGGAAGACCGGAATCCCCTGCGAGAATCTCCGCGAAATAATCGGCCACGCCGAGCGCTTTTAAAATTTCGCGGGAATACGGGTTGGGTTTGTTGGTCACCACGGCCTGCGTCCGATCGCGAAAGTGGTCCAGAACCTCCCGTACGGACGGGTACAGGACGGTGTTGTCCAGCAAGTGCCGGGTGTAATGGGCGCGATAGAGGACCGTCCCCCGCTCGATTCGAGCCGGATCTTCCGTCTCCAAACAATTCTGAACCAGCTGGCGCAGGCCCAGCCCCACAAAACCACAGAGGACCTCCCGAGGCAAAGCGTTCAGACCCATTTCCGAGCGCATGTGATTGGCCGCGCGCGCGATGTCTTCGCGCGTATCCACCAGGGTGCCGTCCAGATCGTAAAGGATAAGCCGTTTACCGGAAATAGGCATTCAATACGTACTGCTGCATCATCCGCTGAGCACTGAAATAGGCGCCGTTTAAGGCGATCGCCTGGCGCATGATATCGAGAAAAACTTCCTGGTTCTGGAAAGCCGGAAGAACCGCCTGTTCGAGCTTGTCGTACAGAAGAGCCGCGTCCCGTTCGGAGCGGTCCCCGCCGGCTTCCAGCTGCTTTTCATCCGTACCGATCGACCATCCGGTGATCCCTTCCAGGTGGCCCTCCACCCACCAGCCGTCAAGGATGCTAAGCGACGGCACGCCGTTCAAGGCCGCTTTCATTCCGCTGGTACCGCTGGCTTCCAAAGGAGGGTGAGGCGTATTGAGCCAGAGATCCACGCCGGAGATGATCCGCTTGGCCAGTTCCATTTCGTAGTCGGCCAGATAGACCACCTCCACCTCCGGTCTCAGGGCCGATTGAGCCTGGATGATCCGCTGGATGCCCAGCTTTCCCTCGTGATCGTGCGGATGGGCCTTGCCGGCATAGATGACTTGGAGCGGCCCGAATCGGGCCCCGATTGCCTTCAGGCGTCCCGCATCGGAAAGGAACAAGCCCGCCCGTTTATAGGAAGTCGCCCGCCGCGCGAAACCGATCGTGAACCGTTCTTCGCTCATCTCGACGCCGGTTTCTTTTTTCACCCGTTCCAACAGTTTTCGTTTGGATTCGAGATGGGCCGCGCGGATCTCCTCCTTCGGGATGATCAGCGCGCTGCGGAGAGAGAGGTTGTCCTCCCGCCAATCGGGCACCCATCGGTCAAACAGCCGCTGGAACGGTTTGGATGTCCAGGTCGGAACATGCACGCCGTTGGTGATGAACTGGACCGGCTGGGAAAACATCTTCTGGGACACCTCGCCGTGCCGGCGGGCCACGCCATTGACATAATGGGAAAGCGCCAAGGCCGTCTGCGTCATGTGCAGGTGGCCATCGCTGAAGAAGAGGTCCGGCATGGAACCGGCCTCTTCCTTCCCCAGCACGGAGCGCACCAAATCGATCGGGAACCGGTCATGCCCGGCGGAGATCGGGGTATGTGTGGTGAAAACGCATTTCCGCCGGACTCGCTCCATGTCATCCGGCGTGAAGGCGGTCCGCTCCGCCTTGCGGGCCTCGCCGCGCAGGAGTGCCAGCGTGAGCAGGGCGGCATGTCCTTCGTTCATGTGGAACCGGGTCAGCCCCTCGTAGCCGAGCACCCGGAGCATCCGAACCCCGCCGATGCCGAAGATCGCCTCCTGGCAAAGACGGTAGCGGGTGTCCCCTCCGTACAAGTGATGGGTCAGCGCGCGGTCTTTTTCCTGGTTTTCCGGAAGATCGCTGTCGAGGAAATAGACGGGGATGGTGAAGCCGGCGGAACCGACGATTTCATATTTCCAGGCGCGGATGTAAACGGTTCGGCCTTCCAGCTCGACGGAAGCCCTCTGAGACATTTCCTGCAGGTATTTCTCGGCTTCCCAGTGGACCGGTTCCTCGGTCTGCCAGCCGCTGGGATCGATCTTTTGCGTGAAGTAGCCTTTCCGGTGCAGCAGCGTAACCGCCACCATCGGCAGTTCCATATCGGCCGCGGCGCGGATCGTGTCGCCGGCCAGGACCCCCAAACCGCCGCTGTAAGTCGGCATATCCGGCTCGACGGCGATTTCCATGGAGAAATAGGCGATCAGCCGCTCGGTGGCGCTCAACGCAAATCGGCTTCCAGCTTGGCCTTCTCGTCGGCCCGATATTTTTTCAGCCGCTTCCGAATCGCCGGATCCCGCAGGGCGAGAATCTCCAGCGCCAGAAAAGCCGCGTTGGCGGCCCCATCGATGGCTACGGTGGCCACCGGCACTCCTCTAGGCATCTGCACGGTGGCGTAAAGAGCGTCAGCGCCGCTCAAGGCTGAGCCGGAGAGCGGAACGCCGATCACCGGCAGTGTGCAGTGGGCGGCTAAAGCGCCGGCCAGATGATTGGCCATTCCCGCTCCGCCGATCAAGATCTGGATCCCGCGGCTTTCCGCTTTCTTCGCGTAGTCGGCCACCCGATCCGGCAGGCGGTGGGCCGAAAGTGCCATCATTTCGTGCGGAACCTTGAAGGCCTTGAACACCTCAGCGGCTTTCTCCATTTTCTGCAGGTCCGACTGACTGCCCATCAGAATCGCGACGCGCGCTCCTTTTTCCGCTGTGGCCATCCTTACCCCTCCAAACCTTTTCCGGTGAGCTGGCGCAGGGCTTCCCTGTATTTCTCGCCGGTTTTCCGAGCGATTTCCTCCGGAAGCGCCGGACCCGGCGGGGTTTTATCCCACCGGATCGATTCCAGATAATCCCGCACGAACTGTTTGTCGAAACTGGCCTGCGCACCGCCGGGCCGGTAGCCGTCCAGCGGCCAAAATCGGGAGGAATCCGGCGTCAGCACTTCGTCCACCAGAAGAATTTTCCCGTCCTGCAGGCCGAATTCAAATTTGGTGTCCGCGATCAGAATGCCTTTGCTCCTGGCATAGTCGCGCGCCAGGGTATACACCCTCAAGCTGGCGGCTTTCAACCGGCGGGTCAGATCCTCCCCTACCCGGCTTGCCATCTCCGTTTCGGAGATATTGATGTCGTGCCCCGATTCCTCCTTGGTCGCCGGAGTAAAGATCGGTTCCGGCAATTCGCCGGACTCCTTCAGCCCGACCGGAAGCGTGATGCCGCAGACCGACCGGTTTTTCTGATATTCCTTCCACCCGGAGCCGGACAGGTACCCCCGCGCCACGCATTCGATCGGAATCACCTGCGCCTTGCGCACCTCCATCGAGCGGCCGGCCAGGACATCCCGAAAGGGTTTGAGTTCCGGATGTCGACCCGCGATCCGATCGAACTCGGAATCGATAAAATGAGAGGGCACGATCCCCTGAATCTTGCCGAACCAGAACGACGAGAGGGCCGTCAACACCGCCCCTTTGCCCGGAATCCCGGTCGGCAGCACCACGTCGAAAGCGGAGATCCGGTCCGTGGCTACGATCAGCAGCCGCCCGCCCAGGTCGTACACATCGCGGACCTTCCCCCGCTTGAAGAGTTTCACTCCCTTCAGATGCGTTTCCAAAACCGTTTCAGTCGTCATGGGCATGGTTCTTTCTCCGCAAGCTGTGCCAGCATCTCCACGAACTTCGGATGATCCATCACCGTCGGCACGCGGCGAAACGGAACCCCTTCCTGCTCGAACCGCCGACGCGCGTCCAGATCCAGATCGTACAGAACCTCGGTATGGTCGAACAGGAACCCGACCGGAACCACCGCGACCCCGCGCGCGGTCTCGGCTTGCTTGAACAATACCGCCGTTTCTCGGACGTCCGGGCCCAGCCACGGCTGGCGGGGATCCCCGCTGCGGGATTGGTAGGCCAGCCGCCAGCGCGGGCCGCCCAGTTCGCGCGCGATGGCTCGGCACGAGGCCTGGATCTCTTCTTCGTACCGGCAGGCGTGCGCCATCTCCTCCGGGATGGAATGCGCGGTAAACATCAGCTCCATCCCCGGCTCCCAAACCTCCCGCACCCGTTCCGTTTGGGCTTGAACGAACAGCGGATGATCGTACCACGGATGCAGAATCGAATAGCCCAGCTCGGGCGCCCGAGCCTCCCGCCGGGCCTCCTCCAGACTGCGCAGATAACGGTCGTGGCTGGCCGGGGAACGGTGCGGGGCCAGAATAATTCCCAACCCGCGGCGGAGCCCCTTTTGATGGATTTCCTTCAGCACATCGCTCAGCCAGGGATGCCAGTTGCGCATGCCCAAAAAAACCGGCGTTTTCGGCAGTTTTTCCTGGAGTTTCTGCGCAAGCCGGAGCGCGTGGCGATTGTACGGGGAAAACCCGCCGCTTTGCTCATACTGGCTTTCCACCTTCCGCAGCCGCTCCTCCGGGATCTTCGTGCCGCGCGCCAGCCGTTCCAGGAAAGGACGGACCTCCTCCGGACAGGTCGGACCTCCGAACCCGATCAGCAGCAGATGATCAAACTGCATGGCAAAGACGCTCCGCGGCCTGCTCGGCCTGATGGACGCAGTCGGGAATCCCGATCCCGTGATAAGCGTTGCCGATGATGGCCAGCTCCGGAAAACGGGCCTGCTCCTGCTCGATCCGTTTCACCCGCTCCGCGTGCCCCACCGGATACTGCGGCATGCTTTTGGGATAACGGCGGATCAAGGTCAGCCGGGGTTCGGCTTCGATCTTCAGCATGGCTTTGAGCAGATCCCGAACCGTCTTACTGAGCGTGAAGTCGTCCTGTTCGGCCGCGCGGGGCGCCAAGGCACCCCCCACGAACGCGCGCAGGAGCACCGAGTCCGTGGGAGCCCGGCGCGCAAACTTCCGGCTGGAGAAGGTGCAGCCCACGATGCCGCCGGATTGATGCGCCGGTACCACGAACCCGAACCCTTCAAACGGAATGGGCAGATTCTCCTGGCGGAAGGCCATACTGACCGTCGCCACCGATTCGTAGGGAATAGCTTCCAGCTCCCGCATTAAGGCCGGGGCGACGCGCCCGAGCAGTTCCGCCGCGCGATAGGCCGGCAGAGCCACGCAGACCGCGTCGGCTTGGAACGCCGTTCCCGGCCGGGTTCGGACCGGCCATTTCCCGCCGGAACGATCCAGCCCGACGGCCGGGTGGTTCGTTTTGAGCTCCACCTCCAGCATCCTTCGGGTGAGCACCTCCACGAGCCGGGTCATGCCGAATCGGGGCGTGACGAACATTCCATAGCGAGGCCCGCTGGCCTTATCGGCCCCGGCCGCGCTTCCCTTTTGCAGCGCGCGAAGAATGCTCCCGTGCTCCTGCTCCATCCGATAAAACCTGGGAAGGGCCGATTTCACGCTGAGTTTTTCCAGATCGGCCGCGTAGATCCCGCCGACCATCGGCTGGGCGATCCGTTCCAGTGCCTGAGGCCCCAGCCGGCGCCGGATAAAGGAAGCGGCGCTTTCATCGCCGTCGGCGGCGCGGCGCGGAATCCACGGTTCGCAAGCCACGCGCAGCTTGCCCGCCCAATTCAACAGCGAGCAGCTCCAGAGCGCTTTCCAGCTGGTCGGAGCCATAAGGTAAAAACCTTCCGGCAGCGGAGACATCTTTCCCTGCCAAGCGATGAAACTTCGGCGGGCGGTTTCATTCGTGGAAATCAGCTCATCGGCCATGCCGATCCGCCGGCAGAGATCCACGGCCCAGGGTTTTTCGGACAGGAACGCGTCCGGACCGCCCTCCAGCAGAAATTCCTGTCTCTGCTCGGTATCGATCAAACCGCCGAGCCGCGGAGAGGCTTCCAGCACCGTGATCTGCAGGCGAAGATTTTTCTCCCGGTCGAGCTCCCAGAGGCGGTGCGCCGCCGCCAGGCCGGAGATCCCGCCTCCAATGATGACGATCCGTTTCATCGCCGGCTCAGTTCGTGAACGAACTCAACGAGTGCCAAAGCATTTTCCTCCGGTGTTTGCGGCAGGATGCCGTGGCCCAAATTAAAAATGTGGCCGGGCCGGCCCGCCGCCTGCTCCAGGATTTTTTTAACGCGGGTGCGGATCACTTCGCGCGAAGAACACAGAACCGCCGGGTCCAGGTTGCCCTGGATCCCGACGCCGTGGCCCAGCCGCTGCCAGGCCTCATCCAATTCCACCCGAAAATCGACGCCGATCACGCCGCCGCCGCCCCGCCGGAATTCCGGAAGAAAAGCCCCGGTGCCGGTTCCGAAATGGAGAACCGGCACGTCCCCTTTTAACCCGCGGATAACCGACTGCGTGTGCGGCAGAACGAATTCCCGGTAGTCGGAAGGGCTTAAACAGCCGACCCAGCTGTCAAAAATCTGCACCGCGTCCACCCCCGCCTCGATCTGACCGTTGAGATACTTCACCAAACCACGGCTGATCTTGCGGAGGAGCGCGTGCCAGGCGCCGGGGTCGGCCAGCATGAACCGTTTCGTTTGAAGGAAAGACTTGGAGCCGCCTCCCTCGATCACGTACGCGGCCAGCGTGAACGGTGCTCCGGCAAACCCGATCAGCGGAACGTGCGGGTTCATCGAATGGCGGATCAGGCGTACCGCCTCGAAAACAAACTGAAGTGACTCCTCCGGCTCGATTTCCCGAAGCGCGTCGACATCCGAACCGCCGGCCACTTCGCCGGTGATCGAAGGGCCGTTTCCGGAATCATACTCTAACCCCAGGCCCATCGGTTCCACGATCAGCAGCAGATCGGAGAAAAGGATCGCCGCGTCGGTTTTAAGCTGCTCAGCGGCGGCTATCGTGACTTCGGCGGCCAGTTCCGGCGTTTTGCACAGCTCGAGGAACGAAACCTTGTTCCGGACACGGCGGTATTCGCCAAGATAGCGGCCCGCCTGGCGCATGATCCAAATCGGGGTGACCGGCGTCGGCTCCAGCCGGCACGCCTTCAAGAAAATGGAATCCCGCCGCTGATCGGCGGTCTGCTCCGGCTTGGATCCGGCCGGAAGCGCGCGAACCCGCGTGACGTGCCGGCTTAAACCCTCCGCCTTTTCCCGAAGCAGCTGCTGGGCCCGCTGGGCCGTTTCCTCGACCAGGATGCTCATCTTCGGATGGCTCGGCTCGTAATCCACCGCGATTCCCTGCCGGACCAGCGCTTCGCTCGTGAACGGTCCCACCGAAGCCACCACCACCCGTTTGAAGGCCTGCTTCAGCAAAGGTTCCAGCCCTTCCTGCGAGGCGAATCGGATCAGGTATTCGACCTGCGCCGAGTTGGTGAACAGCGCGATTGAAACTTCGCCGCTGATAATCTGTTGAACCGCTCCGGCCAACGGTCCGACATCCTCCGGCAGAGCCCAGCGATAGATGGGAACCTGAAGCACATGCGCCCCGCGCTGTTTCAATGCCTGAACCAGGCGGGCGTTCGGCTGGCCGTATTCCTGTATCACCACGGTCCGCCCTTCCAAACCGACGCCGCGCTGGGCCGCATCCAGCGCCTCCACCACTTCCGCCCAGGTATCCGGTTCGGGCACCACGATGGTCACCGGGATCCCCCACTCCTTGAGCACCCGAACCGGCTTGGGGCCGCGAGCGACAACCGTCAGCCGGCTCAACACCTCGGCGATTTTCCGGGTTTCGTAGCGGGTCGCCCGCGTTTCCAAGAGGATGCGCGTTCCCACGCCGGTGGTGCAGATCACCAGATCGACCCGGCTGGAAAAAAGCTTTTCGCCCATGGCGAAAATCTCGTCGTTTTCACTCAAAGGGATTTCCCTCAAGGAAGGACCGCTGATCGGCTCGCCGCCATGGCGCCGGATATCCTCTTCCATCACCCGGGCCAGACGACTTTCGAACGAAGCGACCTTCGCGCCGCTGAATCCGTTCATCGGGACACCCAGCGGAGCGGATAGGGCGAAGGTCGGATCTCGAGCCCATCCCCGTACCGAAAAGGCAGTGTCACATGTTCGCCATCCACGCAGATCAGTCCTTTCTTCATCAAGGATCCGATTCGAATCGTCATTCCCGCGGGAACGACGCCCCCCTTGAGCCGCCCGCGATTTCGGCCGGGCGCATAGAGTTCCCGCAGACGGTACTGAAGAGATCTCGAAGCGCGCGGCAGGACGCGTCCGCCCGCCGAGCGAATCGCCGCCGTGGAGCCGGCCGCCGTGGCGATCCAGAGCCCGGAAGAGCGCTGTTCCTCCTGCACCCGCCCAACCTTCAGCCAATAGCGGCTCATGCCCCCCGGCCGCCGATGAGTAATCAGCACGTCGTTGAGAACGTGCAGATCGACGGGGCGGCGGTTGAGAACAATCCGCATTCGGTTCAAGCCGACCATCCGAGCTCTGCCCTGGAGAAGTTTTTTCAAAACGCTTTGAAACGTCTTCGCGGTCGCCGCGCAAAAAGAGCCCGCGCTGCGCGTGGGATGGGAGTTAATCCCCAGGATTCTTTGCCCCCGAACCGCCCGAGCCGCTTCGAGAAACGTCCCGTCGCCGCCGACTGAAATCACCAGGTCGACCCCGGTCAAGATCCGCCTGCCCGACCGCCGGACCACCTGAAATGGAATCCCGCTCTTCCGGAGAACGGCCAAACCCCGGCGGAGCGAATCCTGATGAATCCGCCGCGCAGCCCGCCGCCGCCGAAGATCCCGCCGGACGAACGGGGCCTGATGAGCCCGGCTCTCCGGACGCGGAAGAATCTTAACGACGACTAAAACCCGGCGAATCGGTGGATTCAATCCCGGCTTTCCTGGATCACCGTTCGGATCGGAAACGGAATGACGATCCCTTCCTGCGCGTACCGACGGTGCAGACGCTTGATGAATTCGTGCTTGACGAGGTATTGATCCACGAACGCTTTGCCGCGGAGAATCGCCGTGAAGTTCACGCTGGAATCATCGAAGGTATGGTACCGGATGAACGGCTGGAATTCCGGCACGCCCCCCGGAACGTGCTCCATGACCTCCCTGCCCACCTCACAAGTGACCCGTTCCACCTTCTCCAGATCCGACCGGTAATCCACTCCCATCTCAACCAGCACCGCCATGTCCTGCGACGGCAGGTCGTAATTGGTGACGATCGCCTGGGCCAGCTTGGTGTTCGGAATGATGATCCAGTTATTGGGAAGATTTCTGATTCGCGTGCTCCGCCAGGCGATATCTACGACGTATCCCTCTTCCCCGGACTCCAGCTTGATGTAATCCCCCACTCGAACCTGACGCGCAGTGGTGATGTAAATACCGGAGAACAATCCTGCGAGAGAGTCCTGCAGGGCCAGGGCCACGGCCAAACCGCCCACCCCCAGCGCTGTCAGCAGCGGCGTGATGGAAATGCCGAAACTATTGAGGATCATCAAGGCGCCGAGGACTAGGATGACGCCTTTGGCCAGATTCTGCGTCAGGCTGGTGAGAGGAAGCCGGGTGGAAAATCGGGTTCCGTACCGCTGGATGAGCTGGTCGGTCACCTTCAGGGCCGCCAGCATGGCCGAGAGCAGCCAAAGGATCGAAAGCGCTTGCGCCGACAGCTGTTCCACTCGAGCAGAAGCCGGCGAAGCCAGCACGCCGGCCTGAATCCCGGCGATGAGGCACCAGAGCGTCGAAGGACCCTTGAGCGCCTTCAGAAGCAGGTCATCCCATGCCCAGGAGGTTTTTACGACCCACCGGCCTAATCGAGCGATCAGGATCCATCGCAGCGCCAGCCCGCCCAAAAAAACAGCGCTTCCCAGCCCCAGCGGCCATAACAGTTTTTCAAAAATTAAAAAGTCTATCACGGTTCGGATCGGCCTTTCAGATACTCGCCCACGTCCGACGCCACGGAGGACCATGTGGGTTCAACGCACTTTTCCAGCAAAACCCGCTCCGGCGCGCCGGGATCGGAAGGAAGCTTGGTCATGGTGTTTACCAGCACCGTCTGCTCAAAATCCTGGCCCGCGTTCCCGTTCCAGACAACGGTTCCGGTGTCCCGGTGAACCAGCTGATAGGTCAGCCGGGAGAAATAGGTGATTTTCCGAGGGTATCCCCCGCGCGAAGAATAACCCAGCTCCGGAACAGCCGCGCGGAACAGATAGGGCGATTCTTCCTTTCCGGCGATGGCCACTCCAGAAGAGCGCAGTTTTTGAATAAAGAGCTTCGTCAGCACTTCGCCCGTCCCCTGCCCACCCGCCGCCGATTCCGCTTCCAGCACAAACGGCTCCACGAAAACCGCCGGCTCAACCGGTTCCGGCGGCATGGACGCTTGAGAGGCCTGGACCGGCAAAACCTCGGGCCATTCTGCTGGAAAAAGAACGGCTTGAGGTTTCACCGAAGCGGCGCATCCTGAGAGAAAAACCAACGCAACCCATAACCGGATCACAATTCCATTATAGTGTGTTTTCTTCTATGATGGAGAGACAGAAAAGGAGTTTAAGCCGCTATGCAGATCAAGAATTGGATTACGAAAGAAGTGGTTACCGTCGCCCCAAAAACATCGGTCAAAGAGGCCTTTTTCCTGATGAAGTCGATGGGGATACGGCATCTGCCGGTCGTCCGAGACGGTATCCTGCGCGGGATCGTGACCGACCGCGACCTGCGGCGGCCTAAGCTCTCCGATGTCTTTAAATCCTGGGATGAGCTGTATCGGATCAACGATGAGATCGACGTTGAAGATGTGATGATCACCCCTGCGCTCACGATCGGGGCCAACGCCACGATCCAGGAAGCCGCCCAAAAGATAGTGGAACACCGAATCGGCGCCCTGCCGGTGGTGGACGAGGAAGAGCGGCTGGTCGGCATCATCACGGAGTCGGATATCCTGCGCGCGTTTGTTGCCGGAAAACGCTGACGGCCTTTTGAATCGCCGGGTATTTTTAGGCCTGATCATCCTAGCCGGTCTGGTCGTCTATCAGAACAGCCTGACGGGGTCCTTGATCTTCGACGATCGGGCCTGCATCCTTCGGAATCCAAACCTTCGGAGTTTATGGCCGCTGTCCACCGCCCTTTCGGCCCCTCCGGAACTGCATCCGTTGGCACGGCGCCCGCTGGTCAGCTTGTCGCTGGCGGTGAATTACGCACTGGGAGGTTTCGACGTCCGGGGCTACCACCTCTTGAATCTGGCGATTCATCTGGGAACAGCGCTAGTTCTCTTCGGGCTGGTCCGGCGCACTCTGCGGACCCCTCCGTTCGTCGGGCGGTTTCAAACATCTGCCGACCGGCTGGCCTGGGCCGTTTCCCTGCTGTGGGTTGTCCATCCTCTCAACACACAGGCGGTGGATGTGGTGATCCGGCGCTCAGAATTGATGATGGCGTTCTTTTACCTGCTGACGCTCTACGGGGTGGTCCGCGCCGCCGAATCCCCCTCGGCTTCGTTCTGGAAAACGGCGGCCGTTGCCTTCTGCGCGCTGGGCATGCTTTCCAAGGAAATCATGATCTCCGCGCCGCTGGCCGCCCTGCTCTATGACCGAATCTTCCTGGCATCGTCTTTCAGAGAACTGATCCGGCACCGAGGAAGACTGCACGGGTGGCTGATGGGAACCTGGGTTGTTTTAGCTTTGCTGTTCCTCGCTCAGCCCCATCTGGAGGAAGTCGGTTTTCATTTTCCGGAGCTGACTTTTTTGGACAACCTGAAAACACAATGCAACGTCCTGGCCCGATACCTTCGGCTGACCTTCTGGCCAGCACCGCTGGTGCTGGATTATCACTGGCCCGTGGCCCGCGTGCCGGCCGATTTCTGGCCGGCGGCCGCGCTTCTCATGACCCTGCTGGGAGGGTCCCTCTGGGCTCTGCGCCGGCATGCTCCCGCAGCGTTTGTGGGAATTTTCTTCTTCCTTGTTCTAGCACCCACCACGTTGGTGCCGATGCCTCTGGAAATCGCGGCCGAACACCGGATGTATCTTCCGCTGGCAGGACTTCTCGCCGGTTGGGTCGTCGCCGGAGTCGCGTGGAAAGGCCGCGCGGCGCTTGGAATGGTTCTGGGGACGGCTCTGCTGTTCGGAGGAATGACGGTTCTGAGAAATCAGGATTACCGCACTGAGATTTCCATCTGGCAGGACACGGTCGCTAAGCGGCCGCACAACGGAAACGCTCACTACAACCTCGGTGTCGCGTATTTAAGGGAACAGCACTGGGAGCAGGCCGCCGAGGCATTCCGCCGAGCCCTGGAACTCTCCCCTTCGGATCACGCAGCGCAGTTTAATCTGAACTATGCGCTTTCCAAGCTCCATTCGCCGAAATGATCGGATTACTCTTCGGAACGCGGACGGGAACGCAGCTGTTTCTTTAAGGAGCGGAGGCGCTTCCCCGCCAGCATCTTTTCCTTCGCCCGGCGGGAGCGCCGGCGCTTCTGCCGCCGGATTTTTTCGATCCGCTGACGTTCCCGGCTCAAACGGCCCAGGATTCTCTCTTCCATCTTGACCGTCAGCAGCCGCCGGGCCAGAAACCGGTTGAGCGCCTGCGACCGCTCCGTTTGGGCTTTGACTTCCAATCCGGTGGGCCGATGGCGCAGATGGACGCAGGTGGAAACCTTGTTCACGTTCTGCCCGCCCGGCCCGCCGGAGCGGATGAACCGCTCTTCCAGGTCTTCTTCCCGCAGACCGACCGCCTGCATCCGGCAGCGGAGTGCTTCCTGTTTTGATTCCTGAACGCCGAAAGGATTCATGGAGAACCTTTGTGAAATAAAAAGGGCCTGGGGGGATGACCCCCAGGCCCTAAAACCAATCGGTAAAGCTTAAGCCTTACGAGTGGTTCTGAAACCTTGCTTAGGCAACCTTGCGGACGTTGGCCGCTTGCTCGCCCTTAGGGCCCGTGGTGATGTCGAACTCCACCGCTTCCCCTTCGCGAAGGGTTTTGAATCCGTCGCCCTGGATGGCCGAGAAGTGGACGAAAACGTCCTTCCCGTTCTCCGGAGTGATGAAACCATACCCCTTCTGGTCGCTAAACCACTTGACTGTTCCTCTTGCCATTCCGGTGTTAACCTTCCTTTCTTCTTCTCTTTTTTCTATGAGTTCCCATAAAAAAACGACTGGAGTGTGACCCACCACTTCAGTCGCCGCGTGCACACGGTTTTTATGGGTTCCCTGTGTTGACTACTCACTACGGGCCGATCATATCAAGCGTTCTCTTTGGAACGCAAGCGTTTTTTAGGCCCAAGCCATCACGGCCAGTGCCAGCCCGAGCCGGTACCAGCCGAACGGGGCCAGCCCATACCGGTTGAGATACCGGACGAACAGCGTTACCGCGCAGAACGCGGCGAGCACTGAACCGGCGAACCCGACCGCCACCGCCGCGAACCCTTGCTCCACGAAAAGCGTCGGGCCGCCCACGAACGCGTCAAACAGGGTTGCCGCGCCCAGCGTGGGAATCGCCACCAGAAAACTGTATTCGGCCGCCGCGGCCGCCGGAAGACCCAGGATCATTCCCGCCGCGATCGTCACCATGGCGCGGGAGGTTCCCGGCCAAAGGGAAAGGGCTTGGGCCAGCCCGATCACCAGCGCCTGCCGGAACGTCATGGAATCCAGTCCTTGGCGCGGGCGTCGGTGTTTCGACTGAAGCCATAGATCCAGCGCGATCATGAAAACGCCCCCTGCCGCCAGGGCCGCCGCCACCGGCCGGACGCCGAACAGATAGTGCTTGATCGGGTGATGCAGGAGCAGGCCGGCCGCCGCCGCCGGCAGAAAACTGACCACCACGTTCCGGCAAAGCAGGAGTCCCGGCCGCTCTCCCCGGAAGATCCCGCCCAGCGCCATTCCAACCCGCTCGCGATACAGCCAAACCACCGCTCCCAGCGCGCCGGCTTGAATCACAATGTTGAACGTTTTAATCGCCTCCCCGCCCAGGTGAAGCCAGCGGGAAGCCAGGATCAGATGCCCGGTGGAAGAGATCGGCAGAAACTCGGTCAGTCCTTCCAATAATCCGAGAATCGCCGCCTCGACCAGCGTCACGAGAAAACCCTTTCGACCACCGCTTTCATCTCCTCCACCGAATCGGATCGATGCACCGCGTCGCGCCCGTGGGCGGCTCCATCCAGATCCTTAAAATACCAGCAGAGGATTCTCCGCAGGGGGCCGAGCGGCCTTTCTTCGTAACGGCATTGAAGCTCAAGATGTTCCAGGAGGACCTTCCTGCGCTCTTCCTTCGAGGGAGGAGGAGGCGGTTCGGCTCCCTCGAGAGCTGCGGTCACTTCCCGATAAATCCAGGGATTGCCCAACGCGCCGCGGCCCAGCATGACGCCGTCACAGCCGGAGAGTTCCCGCATCCGAACCGCACTGGGGCCATCCACCACGTCGCCGTTGCCGATGACCGGAATGGAGACGGCCTCTTTCACCCGGCGGATCGCCGCATAATCGGCAGGGCCGGAGTAGCCCTGTTCCCGGGTTCGGCCGTGCACGCAGAGGGCGCTCACCCCGCTGTCCTGAGCGATTCGGGCGATGCAGGCCGCTTCCCTCCCGGTGGTATCGCTGTAGCCCAGCCGCATTTTGACCGTCACCGGAATCCGGCGTACTGATCGGACTACTGCGCGGAAGATCTGCCCGGCCAGCTCCGGCTCCCGCAGCAGCTGAGACCCGCCTCCTTTGCAGACCACTTTCGGGACGGGACAGCCGAGATTCAAATCCACCAGCGGAAAACCCATCGTCTCGAGCTTCGCCGCGGCCTCCCCCATCACGTCGGGATCACAGCCCACCAGCTGGACGCCGCAGGGACCGTCTTCCGGTTCCCGGCGCATTCTCGCCTGCGTGTCCGGATGGTTGCGCACCAGCATCTCGGCGGAAAGCATCTCCAGGAACGCGAACTCCATACCGTGCCGCCGGGCAATCAGCCGAAACGGCAGGTCAGTGCAGTTGGCCATGGGAGACTGGACCACTCGCGGCAGGTTGAATTCCTTGAGGGGGATCAAGCCGGCTTTATTGTTTAAACGAAACACCCGCTAGGAACGTGTGGGCGTTCAATCCGGAGTTATTCTCGTGCAGCCCGGCATTGGAGATGTGGATGTGCCGGTATTCGAGAAGGAGCGAAACGGCGTCGCTGAGCGTCACGAGGGTGCCGAATCCAAACTGGGGATTGAAGTTCCAATCACTGCGGGTTTCGCGGCTGTTGATGTTGGAATAGAGGAAGCCCACTCCGCAGAAACCATAGGGGGACCATCGGCCCAACGGTTCCAAGAGGTAGCGAAACTGCAGGGGGGTAACGCCGAAGAGCGGACGGACATTCTGACGATCGAAAACAGCCAGGAAAAGCTCCGGCTGCCACTCGAATCGGCCGCGGAACCAGGCCGGGCCGATCGGATCGGTCAACGGATAAACCGCCGACGGTAGAACCGTCGTGAATTGAAACGTGTTGGGCCGGGCCTTCTCGTTGGTGTACTGTCCGCCGTATCCCAGCCGCCATTCCACCCGATCGGGATGGCGCCAATTTACCGCGGCGAACGCCGACCCCGCTCCGATCAGCGCGCTCAAGAAAACCGCTGAGCAGATCCCTTTTCGCTTCGCCATGAACCCTCCCGCTGAAGTCGGTTTATTCTACCTCATGCTAGAATAGCCGCAACATGCGCCTGTTCGGAAAACAGCCGGTGCTCGAACGCCTGAAAACCAATCCTCAAAGCATCCGGCATTTGGCCGTTCAACGGGAGACCGATGCCGCGGAGGTGGTCCGGGCGGCCCAAGCGGCCGGAGTGAATTTTTCTTCGGTTCCAAAACCGGAATTCAGCCGGATGGTCGGCGAGGTGCACGCGCAGGGCGTGTTGGCCGAGGTAGATGAATTTCGTTACGAGGCGCTGGAAGATCTTCTGCGCCGGCCGGAACCGCGCCC
>CAZKNC010000012.1:0-15245 GCA_964553935.1 uncultured Planctomycetia bacterium
GAGAAGGATTGGGAGGTCGTCGTTTTCTTTGACGGGCCCCAGCGGTTTCTGCCGCGGGAAGAAGGAATTTTGACGGTCCGGTACGCGGTCGGGCGATCCGCCGATTCTTTGATCGAACGGGCCGTCTATCAAACAGAAAACCGTTCCGAGGTGGTGGTGGTGACCCATGACCGAGCGGAGGGGAATCTGGTTCTTGGCCTGGGAGCGCGGGTATGGAACGCCCGGCGGCTTCAAGAAGAGTTGGGATAGAATGAGGATATCGATTCCAAGGGAGGTGTGACATGGGTTGGTTTCTTCTGGCGCTGGCGGTTCTGTTCGTGGTTTGGATCGTTTCCATTTACAACGGCTTCGTTCAGCTGAAGGTCCGCTCCGAAGGGGCCTGGTCGGACATTGACGTGCAGTTAAAGCGGCGGTATGACCTCATTCCAAACCTGGTGGAAGCGGTCAAAGGATACGCCGCGCATGAACGGAAGGTTTTCGAATCGGTGACCGAAGCGCGCGCGCGGTCCATGTCGGCGGCCACACCCGGTTCCAAAGGAGAGGCAGAGCGGGGACTCTCGGGTGCGCTCAAAACCCTTTTCGCGGTCGCCGAGAATTACCCTCAGCTTCGAGCCAGCGAAAATTTTCAGGGACTGCAGGGGTCGCTGGCCCAAATCGAGGAAGCGATCCAGAGCGCCCGGCGCTATTACAACGCGGTGGCGCGCGATTACAACACCAAGCTGGGCGTGCTGCCGGACGCGGCGATTGGACGGCTGGCCGGATTCCAACCCAAGGAGTTTTTCCAGCCCGACAGCGCCGAGGAGCGCAAGAACGTCAAGGTCTCCTTCTAGCCAATCCCGCAGGCAACCACGGCTGCCCAGGGTCCTGTCAGCTCTCGCCCCTCGCTCCAGGGTGCCCGGTTTGGCACCGTTCGTCCCGCCGACGCGGGACTCCCTTAGTCCTCGGCCGGTCTCTGAGGGCGTATTCAAGGCAGCCGGCCTGCGGATGTGCCGCACCGGGCAACCCCGTTGCGTGGGCTCCAGCACTGCAGGATCCGCGGTATTTCTGTTTATTTTGTTTCTGGGACTCCCGGTGCTGGCGTGGGAGATCCAGTCGTTCGACGTCGATCTGGCCGTCCAGCCGGACAGCTCGGTGCGAGTCACTGAGACGATCCGGGCCGATTTCCAGGGAGAGCCGCGCCACGGCATCTATCGGGATATCCCGCTGATCACGCAGGACCGGATGGGAGTCCGACACTCCATTCGTTTGACCTTTTTGGGAGCCGTGGACGAGGACGCCCACCCGTGGAAAGTCGAGGTGACGAACCAAGGGGCCTACCGGAGAATCCGTCTCGGTTCCTCCTCCCGGACCTACACCGGCCTGAAAACCTTCACGATCTCTTACCAGGTCCAGCGGATTGTCCAGTCCTTCCCCGATCACGATGAACTGTACTGGAACGTCACTGGGAATCGATGGGCCGTCCCTCTGCGGGAGGTTCGCGCGGCGGTCCGACTGCCTCAAGCGATGCCGTCGGATCGCCTGCGGGCCGCGGCGTTTACCGGTTCCTACGGTTCCCGGGTCGGCGACGCCCAGATCCAAATCAAGGACGGAGAAATCCAATGCGCCGTCAATCGGGTCCTCGGCCCTTTTGAGGGTTTGACTCTGGCCGCGGGATGGCCCAGCGGGCTGATTCGGATGCCCAGCCGCTGGCGGAGAATCGGATGGTTTCTTCAGGACAATTGGGGATTTGAAATTCCTTTATTGGTTTTGGCCCTGATGTTCGGTATCTGGTGGCGGTTCGGGCGGGATTTGCCGTTGGAAAGCATTCCGGTACGCTACGAGCCGCCCCCGGGTTTGAGTCCCGCCGAAACGGGAACGCTGGTTGATGACCGAGCCGATATGAACGATGTGACGGCAACGATCGTGGACTTAGCCCGACGCGGGCATCTCACCATCGAAGAGCAGGAAGGAAAGGAATACTTGTTCAAACGGCGGTCGGGCGGGAAAGATCCGCTCAAATCCCATGAATCGCTTCTGCTGAACGGGCTTTTCTCCGATGGTTCCGAGAAAAAATTATCCGATTTGAACAATCATTTTTACAAAGAGTTGCCCGAGATTCACGCAGCGCTCTACGGCTCCCTGATGAAACAACGATGCTGGTGGGGCCGTCCGGCCAGCGTGCGGGGGGTCTGGTGGGCGGCGGCGGGGGGGTTGTTTTTCGCGGGCTGGTTTGCTCTGGCTTCCGGCGTTTTGCCTATGGTGGCGGCGCTGTGGGGAAGCGCGGGAGTGGTCGGCCTCTTCGCTCCGTTCATGCCAAAGCGGACACCGGAAGGGACCCGGATCTTGGAGCAGACGCTCGGTTTCCGGGAATTCCTGAAGCGCACCGATGAGGACCGGATCCGCAGAGAATCGGATCCTGCCGCGCTGTTCGAGAGGATGCTTCCGTACGCGCTGGCATTCGGCGTGGCCGGCCAATGGGCGAAGGCCTTCGAAGCGATCTACCAGATCCGTCCGACCTGGTACACGAGTACTGGCGGCGGGACCTTCACCCCGGGTGATTTCACCCGGCGAATGGATCGAGCCGCCGCCCGCATGGGGACGGCGATGACCTCCACCCCCCGTTCCAGCGGCGGGTCTGGATTCGGCGGCGGGTTTTCCGGCGGCGGCGGCGGGGGGGGTGGAGGAGGGTCGTGGTAAGGCGAAAGGTAAAGTACAATGGGAGCCATGCCTGAGAGCAAAGCGATTCGACGTTTGGACGAACGGATGGCCGCCCTTCAGCCCGGAACACTCCGCTATGAAGCGCTGGAAGCGGCCAAGCGTTTCAAAAGCTCCTGGATCGAGCTGGGCCGGATTCTCTGGACCGTCCAAAAAGAGAAAAAATTCCGGGAGTGGGGATATCTGACCTTCGACGCCTACTGCGCCAAAGAGGTCGGGATCCGAGGGGCCACGGCTAAAAAGCTTTTGCACTCTTATTTCTTTTTGGAAAAAGAGGAGCCCTCCACGCTCCGTCGATTCCTATCGGAGGCCCCTCCGGCGGAACTGCCTTCCCCCGATTCCGTTCAGATTCTCCGCTTTCTTAAAAACCGCTCGGATGTTCCCGCCGCCGATTACCAGAAGGTGCGTTCGTACGTTCTTGAAAAAGGGAAGGAAGCCCCGGAAGTCCGCCGAGAAGTGCAAACGATCCTTCAGGCGGGACAGCCGGATTCCGAGGAGGTGCAGGAAGCGCGCGCTAAATCCGCCGTTCGGCGGATGATCGGGACCCTGCGTTCGCTTCGGCAGCAGTTGACCGGGACGGAATGGGTTCCCCGGAAGGTTCTTGGAGAGGTCGAGGAGCTGGCCAAGAAGCTGGAAAGTTTGCTCTAGCCGGTGGGGAAGCTCCTGATCGGTTTCACGCGATGGATGGCCCGGCGGAACGGCCGGATGCTGGCCCGATCCCTTGCTGCGCAGCTGCGCGGGCGCGTCCGGGTGGACCCGACCCGTCCGGCGGTCGACCATTGGCAGGAGGTGCTGGATCAGCGCTGGGGTTGGCGCAAGGTCCGGCAATACACGTATGAATTCCGAACCGGAGAGCGGCTCGAATTGAAAGCCAAGCCGGATCCCGACGAACTGGTTCGTTGGCTGGCGACCGCGGAGCTTCGTCCTTTGACCGCCGGCCTGCATCCTTCTTTGCAGGAGGAGCTGCTGAAAGAATCGGTGGCGGCTGCGCTGGACCATTGGAAAAAGCTGGAAAAATGAAGTCTCGATTTTTGCTGGCTCTGTTCGGAGCGGCGGTGGGATTGATTCTGGCAGAACTCCTGCTGTCGGCTCGTGGGACGGAGAAGACCCCTTTGGCTCCGTACGGCGTTTCTTTTCAAACGGATGAAGACAAACCGGTATGGGGTAAGCCCGCCCCGTTTCGGCTCATTCTGTCCCCGTTCACTCTCTACAAGAGTCGACCGAACCAGCAGGGCAAGGTGTTTCGGATCAACTCTGCCGGTTTTCGAGGGAAGGAAACAGCCCTCGTTTCTCCCTTCTCCTTTCGCGTGATCGTCATGGGAAGGTCCACCGCTTTTGGGCATGGCGCTGGAAGCGATGAAGAAACGATCCAGGCCTTCCTGGAGCGGGATCTTCCGGACAGCGAAGTGATCAACGCCGGCGTCATCGGGTTCCAGTCCTCACAGGAACTGGTTTACCTGGTCACGGAGCTGGCGGATTATTCTCCTCAGTGGGTGGTTTCATTGAGCGGCTGGAATGATTGCTACCCGTCGATCCGTGAGTTTCCGGGTGTTCCGTCGATCGGAACGAACGGGATGTTCTTCGCTTTGGAAGATATCCTTGCAGATCATTATCAGATGGGACGGGGACTCCGGGGAGTGTTCAAGCATCTGAGCGCCGTGTTGTTGGGCCGAAGTGAGCTCTATCGGGAGATACGGCCCCGGTGGTCTTCTCTTCCTCGCAACACCAGCGAGGTATTCGCCCGGCGATGGCCCGCCGATCCCCGAACCGATCCCGCGTTCAAGAGGGCCGTTCGGTCCTACTCGACCAACATGCGGAAGATGAGAGACTTCTGCCGCAGCCAAGAAACGGGATTCTTGGTTCTGCTTCAGCCGGGCCGTCCTCTTCCCTCGTATGAGATTTTTCTAGCTGAGGTGAAGAAGTGTCTTCTTAGGGAGCGGGTCCCCTTTATCGATGTCCATCAGGATCAACAGTTTGCGCAGGCGCGCGATTCTCTTTTGGTGGGCGACATGCATTTGAATGCGAAAGGAAACGCGCGAGTCGCCGCAATTCTTTCCGACTATTTGAGCCAGGCCGCTGGGAGGAAATCCTCATGAAACCGATCGGTTTGAAGCGGGGATTTCGGACGCCGTTCGTCAAGATGGGCAGGGAGTTCGCCCGGCGGAACGCCGTCGACCTGTCGGTCCGGCTGGTGGATGGGATTCTGGAGAACCGGGTCATTCCGCAGGATCGGATCCAGCACCTGATCTGGGGCATGGTCGTGGCCGATCCCAACATTTATTCGGTCGCTCGGGAGGTTGTGCTGGGCTCCAAGCTGGACAACCGGGTGGAGGCCTACAGTCTTTCCCGTGCTTGTGCCACCTCACTGCAGGCCGCCGCCAACGCGGCGGCTTATTATCAGGCCTTCCCGGAAGAGCCGTCGGTGACGCTGGTCGGCGGCGTGGAATCTTTTTCCTCCGCGCGGCCGGTTTTGACCGACGAAGCCGCGGCCTTCTTTCGTCTGGCCGGGACGAGAGCGCCGCTGCAGGAAAAACTCAAGGCGTTTTTTCGAGTTCCTCTTTCCAAATTCCTTCCTGTTCCACCGGCTGCGCGCGAATATTCCACCGGTCTGACCATGGGAGAACATTGTGAGCTCATGGTCAAAGAGTTCAAGGTGGGCCGGGAACGTCAGGATCGATTTGCGTATGCTTCCCATCGGAACGCTTCCGAGGCCCGGTCGAAACTGGAACCTCAGATTCTGTCCATCGAAGGCGTCCGCCGGGACACCCTGATCCGGCCGGATACCTCGCTTGAAGCGCTGAATGCTCTGCCGGCTGTTTTTGACCGGACCTCATCCGGCACCTTGACGGCGGGAAACTCCAGCCCCTTTACGGATGGAGCGGCCGCTCTGTTCTGTTTGTCTCCTGCGCTGGAGCTGGAAATCCCGCCGGACGCGTTTCTGATCGATTTTGAGTTCGTCGGGGTGGAACCGAAGGAAGGGCTTTTGATGGGGCCGGGCAAAGCCATGCTGAGGATCCTCCGCCGCCAGCAGCTTCGCTGGGATGACATGGATTATCTGGAAATGCACGAGGCTTTCGCGGGGCAGGTCCTGTGCAACGTCGACGCGGTCAACAGCGGTGAGTACCGTTCCAGGCACTACGGAGTGGAATACGACGCCGGCCGGCTGGATGAGGCCCGTTTGAATCCGTGGGGCTCTTCCATCGCGTACGGGCACCCGTTCGGCGCGACCGGCGCCCGGATGCTCAATCAGGCGATTGCTTTTCTTCAGGAGTCCAGCCGCCGCCGGGCGCTGATCGGCATCTGCACCGCGGGTGGGCTGGCTGGAGCGGCTCTTCTTGAGCGCCGCTAAAACCGTTGGGCTGTGGGGGCCGGTGGTCCTTTATACGGGTCTCATTGCCTGGTTATCTTCCACGGTTCATCCCATCCCCGGCATGCGGTATCTGCTGCAGATGGACAAGCTTTGGCACCTCCTCGAGTACGCTCCCTACGGCTGGCTGTGGATTCGCGCCATCCGGAGGAGTTTCCAGAGACTTTCCTGGGGTCCCGCAGCCGCGATCGCGTTCTCGGCGGCCGTTTTTGTGGCCATACTGGATGAAGTGAATCAATCGTTCGTTCCAATGAAATTCGCGAGCCGATGGGACGTGCTGTTCGACGCGATGGGCGCGGGGTTGAGCGTCTGGCTCCACCGACTGTGTTTTCCCGACGGACCGACTGGGACCTGACCCCCAACGTTCTTTCTGAAGCTCGCCGGCGGCTGGAAAGCCGCGGCTCCCGCCTGCTGGATCTCACCGAATCCAATCCGACTCGGGCGGGAGTGGATTATCCGGACGGGATCTTTCAAGCCCTCTCCGATCGGGCCGTGAGCCGTTATGAGCCGGATCCCCGCGGACTTGAACCGGCCCGGCAGGCGGTCGCCCGGCTCTTCTCCGGGAAAGGGGCTGTTCTCTCTGCCGATCGGATCCTGCTGACCGCCGGTACCAGCGAGGCCTACACGTACCTGTTCCGGCTGCTGGCCGATCCGGGCCAGGCCGTTCTGGTTCCGCGGCCCAGCTATCCGCTGTTTCAATATTTAGCCCAACTCAGCGACGTGGAGACCATTTCTTATCCGCTTCATTTACTGCCGCGGGAGGGGTGGAGAGTTGATTTCGACGGGTTGGAATCGGCGGCCGAGCAGGGGGCGAAAGCGGTCGTCGTCGTTCATCCCAACAACCCCACCGGTTCCGCGCTTCGCCGGGAGGAATTGGAACGGCTGGCGGAGCTTTGCCGACGCCGGGAAATGGCGCTGATTGCCGACGAGGTATTCGCCGAATATTTCCACGATCCCAATTCCGACCTGCCTAAAACGCTGTTAGGAGAATATGGTATTCTTGTTTTCGCACTGGGCGGGCTTTCCAAGTTTCTGGGTCTGCCTCAAATGAAACTGGCTTGGACCGCCTGCAGCGGCCCACCCTCAGCGGTGGAGTCGGCTTTCGGCCGGCTGGAAGTCATTGCCGACAGCTTTCTCTCGGTCAATACGCCGGCGCAGAATGCGCTTCCCCGCTGGCTGGACGCCGCCGGTTCCATTCAGGCGCAGATCCGCCGCCGGTTGGGAACCAATCTCCGCTTTCTGGAGGATTCCTGCGGAGCGGGTGAGTGGCGCCTGCTTCCCGTCGACGGCGGCTGGAGCGCCGTGCTGAAGAACAGCGCGCTCAACGGCTGGGAGAAAGAGGAGCGCTGTGTGCTTTCTCTTTTGGAAAACAAGCAGGTTATGGTTTACCCGGGTTCTTTCTTTGATTTGGATGGGCCGGGCGATCTGGTGCTCAGTCTCCTGGCGGAGCCGGCGGTATTTTCCGAGGGAATCACCCGATTGATTCAAGAAACGTCATGAATAACCGAAAAATCCTTCTCTGCGCCGCTGCCGTGATCTGGCTTTGTTGCCCGGATCCGGCCGCCGGGGCCAAGAGCCGTTCTCAGGAGCGCTGGCCCAACGCGTTTGAAAAGGGGCGGTATCAGGCCAAGATCGCATCCACCGGTCAAATCCTCTGGTCTGTCGATTGGGAAACTCGGGTCCATGGAAAAGATGGAGAGCAGCAGATTGAGATCCGGGAGGAAGGGGAGGGGAAGCCTTGGAAATACAAGGAACCGATCACCTGGAAGAAGAAGATGCTGTTCTCGGCGCGTCCCTCCCGTTCGGTTCAGGTAGAGTCGGTGGAAGGAAAAAGGCGCGATCTGCAGGGCAATCTATTGAGCGAAATGAAAGTCCAAATGGAGCCTGCAGCCGGCCGTATTCTGTACAAGGAATCCCAGGGCGGGGAAGCGGTTCGGCCGGCGGTCCTTCCCTGGAATCCGCAGGCCCTTCCGGACGAGATGTTGTTCCACTGGGCTCGTACGCTGCCGTTTGAAGAAGAGGAAGCGGATGCTGAGTGCCTCCTGCTGATTTCTCCCAAGAGGCAGTTTAAGATTCGAGCTCAGGTGCGGGGAATCGAGCAGATCACGACGCCGGCAGGCACATTTCCTTGTTACCGGGTGGAACTTACTCCAAAACTGCTGGGGCCGCTCAAAGCGCTGGCTCCTAAAATGTTCTTGTGGTGCAGGACAGATCCCCCGCACACGTGGGTTCGGTACCAGGGGCCGGTCGGCGGGCCGGGTTCGCCGCAGGCGGTGATCGAGCTGGTGCGGTTCGTTGAAGATCAAGTGTGACGAGTGCGGGAAAGCCGTGGAGGACAGCCTGCTCCAGATTTTAGAACGGGACGGTGAGATTCTCTACATTTGCCCGGAATGTTTTTTAGCCAGCCAGGGTGAGCCGCCCGAAGAGCAGGCTTGACAGCTGCAGCGGAGTCGTGCATACTGGACTTGTTCAAAAAATGAACACGATGCTGAAGGTAAACAACCGATCCACGAATCCCGTGACCTCGCTCAAGCGCGAGTGGATGGAGATTTTCTGCCATCCGATGGCGTACGTTTGTGCGCCAGCGGTCATGGGCTTGGAGGGGGAAGTTAGAGCGTAGCGCCTGATTCCAAGAGAAGAAACGGAAGCCCATGACCCAAGAGGTCGTGGGCTTTTTTGTTGTTCAAAGATGAAAACGAGAAAGGAGGATAAGACAATGGCCGTGCTGGAAGAGAAAATCCGACCGCCGGCGTTCCAACGGGCTCGCAAGCACCCGGTCAAGCTGACCGCGCTGTTGTACCTGCGGGACGCATTGAAAGCTCAACGGTACGAACTGTGCTCGGAGTTCATCGCCGTGGCGAAAGAGTTCGGCGCGAAAGAACAGGAAGTCGAGGAGCTGCTGGAAGATCCCCGGCGGATGCCGAGGTGAAAGAGAGTGGTTCTAGGCGGCTACTTCGGC
Source organism: uncultured Planctomycetia bacterium (assembly GCA_964553935.1). Lineage (GTDB taxonomy): Bacteria > Omnitrophota > Gorgyraeia > 1-14-0-20-64-10 > 1-14-0-20-64-10 > CAZKNC01. The sequence continues at coordinate 9,021 of CAZKNC010000012.1, forward strand.
TTGCCCGCTTGCGGTGGGTGCCAGGCGTTCGCGCTGCTGCTCGGTGGGAAGCTGGATGTTGGCGGCCAAGCCGAGGGCCGACAAGGTCCGAATGGTGAGGTACGTCACGTCCAGCTCCCACCAGCGCAAACCATGCGCGGCTGAACGGGGAAACGCGTGGTGATTGTTGTGCCAACCCTCGCCGTACGTCAGAAGGGCCACCCACCAGTTGTTCGTGGATTGGTCTCCGGAGGCCCATGTCCGGTATCCCCACGTATGGGCGGCGGAGTTCACGAACCAGGTGGAGTGCCACATGATCACGGTGCGCAGGAAGATACCCCACAGCACCATGGGGACCCCGCCCCAAAGGAACAGCCCGACTCCCAAGAGCACTTGGAACCATCCATGGTAGGAATTCATGAAGCGGTACACCGGATCCCGGGTCATGTCCGGCGCGAACGCCTTATAGCGGTCGTATTGGTCCAGCTCTTCACTATAGGTGTACATCCAGGCGATGTGTCCCCACCAGAAACTCTTCACGGGACTGTGGGGGTCTCCTTCTTCATCGGACCGGGCGTGATGAATGCGGTGGGTGGCGACCCATTTGATCGGACCGTTTTGCCAAGCCAAACAGCCGCAGAAGGCGAAAAGGTACTCCAGCGGTTTCCAGACTTCAAACGATCGGTGGGTTAAAAGCCGATGATAGCCCAGGGTAACGCCCAGGCAGCCGGTGACGAAAAGCAGAACGACCGCCGTCCAAAAAGCCTGCCAGCTGAAAAAGAAAAGGGCGGCCGCCGCGGCCAGATGGATGGCCGACATGGCGATGACACTGTCCCACTTGATGTCGCCTTTTGACATGGAGGTACGATAGCACGTTTCCTCGAAAAGGGTCAAAACAAATCTTTCCCCAACGCTTGAATTTCGAGGGTCGGACGGGCATACTAAAGTCGGAATCCAGCTTTTTCCGGTGAACCGACCGGCGGAGGTTCCGCCGGAAGGATGCAGCCCCGTACAGCGCGCTGACGCGCCGTGCGGGGTTGCTTTTTGGAGGGTCGTCTGATAGTTTGATGCCGTGAAACGGACCGACTGGCGGGGTTTGGCCATCGTCGTTTTGGCGGTTTCCCTCGGATGGGGCCTGCGGGGTCAGCACGGCCATGAGCGGGGAGCCGCGGTGGCCGGCGCCTTGGCGGGCCTCAGCTTGGCCGCGGTTACCGGAGGTGCCCGCTGGATGGGTGCCGCGGTGGTGGGTTCCCTGGGATTCGCCATCGGCGGGGCTCTCAGCTACGGCCGGTTCGTTCACCCCGCGTATCAAGGTTCTTTCGAAGCGATTCTCGGTCTTCTCCTGGTCGGGTTTGTCTGGGGCGGATTGGGTGCTCTTGGTTTGGGGCTGGGGCTGGCTTTGCCCCGCTACAAACGCCGGGAGAGAACCGTGGTTGCCATTGGACTTCTGCTGGTCTGGTTCGTGGTTGACCGTCTCATGTGGGGGAGATTGACCGGCTCGGAAGACCTCCGCACACGTGCTTTGATGGCTTTCCTTCTGCTGGTCGTCTGGATTCTGCTTTCCGCTTATGTGGGGGTTTGGCGCCGGGATTCCGCTACGTTCAAGCTGGCGGTCGCCGGCGGCGTTGGATTCGGGCTCGGGTTCCCGATGGCGGCCTGGATCCAGGGTGCCGGTTCCGCGACGGGCATCCTGGTCGACTGGTGGAAGGTCGGCGAGCATGGGATCGGCGCGCTGGGGGGTCTTCTCCTGGGGTGGGTTGGGTTGCGGCTGGAATCCTCCTGGCGTTTGCCGCTGGCGGTTCGCCCCTGGGAGCGCTGGGCGGCGCTGGTCTGGCTGCTGGGGGTTCTTCCCACCTGGCTTATCGCCAATAATCTCGATTTTTGGATTTCCGAAAAAGCGCTTTTGCCGCTCTGGTTCGGAACGCTGGTTTGGTGCTTTTTGTTTTTGGTTTTTGTTGGGCTGATTTTTTGGGGTTGGACGGAGATTCGTCGGGGCAGGATTTTCGTCACCTCTTGGATGCCGAGCCATCTTCGGCGCATCTTTCTTCTCTTTGTCTGGATCACCACCGGAATTGCCTGCCTCAAGACCCTCGTAGCGGGTCTTTTGACTCCGACACCTGTCGGATTTCTCCTTCTGGCGACGCTGTTAACCCTGCTCGTTCGGAAGAGAAATATCCAAGTTTAGAGTATCTATTAATTTTTATACCCCCCTTGAAATCCAAAGACTATTGAGCCATGCTTAATTCTGGTGATTCAAATTGAGTTTTAGTAAACCAAGGTGAAAATAAAAGAATCCCTATGGCAGAAGAAATTTTAAACGTCGAACAAGTCGCTCAGATGCTGCACCTACACGTCATGACTATTTACCGGTTAGTCAAAGAGGGAAAACTTCCCGGTTTTAAAGTCGGGGGGCGGTGGAGGTTCCACCGGCACACGCTGGAGGATTGGATGGTGGATCGGGCGCAGGTTGCCCGCTTGGAAGCCGAAAACCGCAGACTGGGTTTAGGCCAGGAGGGGGCGAATGGATAAGAAAACGCGCATTCTGTTGGTGGACGACGAGCCGGACCTGGTTCAAATGGTTTCGGTGCGGCTGACAGCTTCCGGTTATGAGGTGATTCCGGCTTATGACGGACAGCAGGCGCTGGACCAGGTCAAGCAGGTCAAGCCGGAGCTGATTATCCTGGATTTAATGCTGCCGAAACTGGATGGGTATAAGGTATGCCGGCTGTTGAAGTTCGATGAACGAACCAAGTCTATTCCCGTTCTTATTTTTACGGCTCGGGCTCAGGTGGAGGATGTGACGCTGGCCACCGAATGCGGCGCCGACGCGTATCTGACCAAACCGTTCGAGGCCAAAGCGCTCCTGGGAAAGATTCAAGAGCTGCTGGAGGCCAAAAAGAGATGAGGACTCCTATGAAAATTCTGGTGGTTGATGATGAGGCCGAGATTCGAGATTCGCTTCGGGAACATTTGGAGCGGCACGGCTATGGGGTCTTGACGGCCGCGGACGGCATGGAGGCGGTGGATCGGGCGCGCGGCGAAGCGCCGGATCTGATTCTGCTGGATCTGCTGCTGCCGGCTCTGGACGGCTACCGTGTCCTAAAGCTGCTGAAATCCGATGAGCGATACCAGAAAATCCCGATCTTGGTGATCACCGCGAAAGCCGATGCGGAAGACTGGGCCCTGGCTCTTGAATGCGGTGCCAACGGCTGTCTCGCCAAACCGGTGCGTTCGGAGGATCTCCTGGAGCGGATCGGGAACTGGCTCCGGCGCGGGGACGAGGCGACGGTCGATGCCGGCGCGTTCTAAGAAAAAGGACACCCGGCAGTGGCTGGGCCGGCTGGAGGCCCAGCTGGAGCTGGAACCTCTGATGCAGGGATGCTGCCGCGCTCTTCTGGAACTCAGCGGGGCGGACCGCTGTTCCATCATGGTTCTGGAAAGCGACACCGATCATCTGGCGGTTCGTTGGGCCCAGGGTTCCCGGGTTCAGCACTCTAAAGCTGGAAAGCTTCGGTTCCGCGTTGGAGAAGGGTTATGCGGATGGGTGGCGCGTTCCCAGAAGGCCTATTGCTCGGTGGACGCCACCCGAGAACCGAGGTTTCTTCCTCCGGAGCGTCATCCTTTACGGTTCAGGCCCGTTCGATCGCTGTGCTGTCTTCCCTTGGTCGAGGATGGACGGACGGTCGGCGTCGTCAATCTTTCCAGTTTTTCCTCTTCCCAGCGGTTTCACTGGATCCGGACCCGTTCGGCCCGCCGGTTTTTGGACCGGCTCAGCCGGGTGATCGCGCAGGCGACTCTTCTGCACGAAGCGCGAGCCGTAACCGAGCGGCTTCGCCGGCAGGCGAAAGTCACTTCAGAAACCGTGGCTCAGGTCAGCCATGAGATCCGGACGCCTCTGGCGCTGATTCTCGAAGGGACGCAGCAGCTGTTGGACGGCTTCACGGGAGATCTGCGTAAGGATCAGCGGGACCGGGTCGGCAGGATTCGCGCCCAGGCGGATCGCATGCTTCAGCTGGTCACGGAACTGCTCGATCTTTCCCGGATCGAAGCCGGCCGCCTGGCTTTGGAGCGGTCCGAGATGGATCTGGCCGATCTCGTGCGGGACGTCACCGAGCGGTACAGCCTTCTCGTGGATCCTCGCCGATTGGAGGTGCAGGTGGATTCGGTTCCCACCGTCTACGGGGACCGAACCCGGCTGACCCAGGTGCTGGAGAACCTGATCACCAACGCGGTCAAGTTTACGCCGGCCAGCGGCTGCATCACGGTTTCCCTTCGCGCGCGCGGACGCTGGGCACAGCTGGCCGTTTCGGACACCGGGGTGGGGATCTCTCCGAAGGACCGCTCCCGTTTGTTCGAAAAATTCAGCCAGCTTAAAGTTCCTTCCAGTCTGGGTGCCCGAGGAACCGGCCTTGGGCTGACCATTGTCAAAGAAATCACTCACCTTCATGGAGGGACGGTTCACGTCAGCTCGGAACCGGGGAAAGGGGCTACGTTTACGGTGGCTTTGCCGCTGTTCAGTCCGACGTTCGCGGTCAGCGAGGAGTTCCGGCATTTGCGTGAACAAGCGGCCCGCGAAGGGCGCGCGTTGGCGGTCCAGCTGCTGCGTCCTGAAAACGGGCAGTCCAGCCGGCTTTCGAAGATCAAGGAATGGATCGGGCGTCAGGTTTCGCGGGAAGACCGGATTCTTGAAAACCCGGGCGACGGCCTCCTGATTTTTTCCGTCATGGACCCGGAGGGACTGCCGGGCATGCGCAGAAGGATCGAAAACGTTTTGAAAACCCACTCGGACGAGGTTCCCTTGAGTTCTTTTCATTGGGGATGGGCGCTGGTTCCCAAAGAGGAAACCAGTCTGCCCGGTGTTTTGGCGCTGGCGCGGCAGCGAGCCGGCTTATGAAGACGATTTTGATCGTGGACGATGAGCCGGATTCCCGCCTGCTTCTGCGGCGGCGGCTGGAAGCCAACCGCTTCGCCGTCGTGGAAGCGGGGGAGGGTCCTCAGGCGCTCGAAAAAGCAAAGAAGGAGAAACCGGCTCTGATTGTGCTGGATTTAAAAATGCCGGGGATGGACGGCATCGAAGTCTATAAGAAACTGCGCGGCGAGCCCGAAACGGATGCCGTCCCGGTGATTTTTTTGACCGGGGTGGGGTCCGGAACCGTGATGACGGAGCAAAGCGTCTCGTTGATCGCTTCAACCAAACATGGCGCGGAGCTGTCAGGATCCTACGCGGTCTTGACCAAACCGTACAATGCCCAGGATCTTCTGGACATGATCCGAAAGATGCTTGATCGATGAGGATCACGCGTCCGCCGGATGAGCGCCTGGTGGAAGAGGGACTGATGACGGCCGAACAGCTTCGTCAGGCCCGCGCGGAATCGGTCCGCTCAGGGTTGAACGTTCGGCAGGCCGCCGTGCGTTTGAAATTCATCGATGCGGGAGCGCTGGCCCACTGGCTCAGCCGGGAACTGCAGATCCCGCGTGTGGAGCTGAAATCCTATCTGATCGACGCCAAGGTTCTGGAGCTGGTTCCGGAGGTTCTGGCGCACAAACACCACGTGATTCCACTTTTTAAGGTCGGCGAGACGCTGACCGTCGCTACCGCCGATCCCTTGAACCTGATCGCGCTGGATGAGATTCGTCTGAAAACCGGCAAGACCGTCGAACCGGTCGTCGCGACGGAGGAGGAAATCGGGCAGGCGCTCGCCGAGTACTATGGGGCCAAAGGCCGGCTGGACGACCTGGTCTCCGGTTTGTCGAAAGAGAAAGTGGAAGCCGATTCGGCGCAGCCGCAGCGGCTCCAGGGCCTGGTTTCCGAGCCGCCCATCGTCAAGCTGGTCAACGTTCTCTTGGCCGATGCCGTCCGAAACCGGGCTTCCGATATCCACCTGGAACCTGAAGGGGACTGCCTGCGCGTCCGATTCCGAGTGGATGGGCTGCTTCGGGAGTTCACCACGCTGCCCAAGCATCTGGAGCCGGCGGTTCTCTCCCGAGTCAAGATTCTGGCTGCGATGGATATCGCCGAGCGCCGCCGCCCTCAGGACGGGCGGTTCCGGATCAGCATGGAGGGGCACGAGCTGGATTTGCGCGTTTCGGTGATGCCTGCGATCGACGGGGAAACGATCGTTCTGCGGCTGTTGGATACGCGCGGGCTCCAAATCGGCTTGAATCAGCTGGGAATGGAACCCGCACTTCAGGACCGCTACCGGGAGCTGCTCGCGAGAAACTGGGGAATCTTTTTGGTCACCGGTC
>CAZKNC010000013.1:0-15088 GCA_964553935.1 uncultured Planctomycetia bacterium
CCCGGGCGAGATTGTCTTCGGTCTCCTCCAGCCGGCGCATCGCTTCCCGTTTTTGAGATTTGTATTTGGTGATGCCGGCGGCTTCTTCAAAGACGACCCGGCGATCCTCCGGCCGCGCGTTGATGATCTGCTCGATGCGGCCCTGCTCGAAAAGGGAGTAAGCGCTGGTGCCGATGCCGGTGCCCATCAGCAGTTCGGTGACGTCTTTCAGGCGGACAATGGAACCGTTGAGCAGGTATTCGCTCTCGCCGGTCCGGTACAAACGGCGGGCGATCGTGACCTCGGAATACTCAATGGGGAGCTTCTTTGCGGAGTTGTCGAGCGTGAGGGAGACCTGGGCAAAATGAATCGGATCGCGGCGATCAGACCCGTTGAAAATCAGGTCTTCCATCTTTCCGCCGCGAAGCTCGCGGGCTGACTGCTCGCCGAGCACCCATTTAATGGCGTCGGCTATATTGGATTTGCCGCAGCCGTTGGGTCCGACTACGGCGGTCACACCGGGCTCAAAGATCAGCTCGGTCGGTTCTGCGAACGATTTGAATCCGAGAAGTTCGAGTTTTTTAAATCGCAAGGCTCTCCTTCTCGGGGAGTGATTCTAAATTATGCAGAAGAAACCGGCGATGTCAAGCCCGTTCGACCGACATCCAAACGGAGCCGTCTCCGGCGTGAAACTCCTTGAGATTCAAGGGATACCGCTGGCTGTCGATGAACCGGTTGATCTGTTTTTCGAGGCGATGAAGCGTTTCCGGCGAGAGGTCGTGCGAACCGATTTGAATTTCATGCAGGATGACGTGAGGTTTTTGATCGGCCACGCGGACGGAAATCTTAGCCGCAACGTGAAAAACTTGGGGTCCCAGATGAACGGTGCCGGAACCGGAGAAAGCCCCCGCCTGAATCCGGGCGGAAAGATCGCTCAACTGCCCGTTCGCGCGCCGCTCCACCGCCCGAATAACTTCCCGATTCAGCTCCTCCTGAGTGAACCGCCGCGTCAGCTTGTTCTCTCCGGCCGCTTCCATATAAATATCCAGGCGCTCCAGCGCGGTCCGCGTGAAAACCGGCAGGGTGCTTTCAAAAATGGCCGGCACGATGACTTCCAGCCATGGGTCCATCCGGCCCGCGGCGGGTGACGCGGTCTGAGGAACCGCAGTTTTTATTTCCGCCGCCGAAGGGACCGCCGCGGATTCCTCCCTTGGAAGCGGAAGCGTCTGTTCTTTCGGAAGAGCGGGAGAGATCAGCGGCATCGTTTTAGAATCATTGCTCAACCGCGAAGGCGCATAGCTTTTGATTCGATAGGAAAGAGGATCGGACAGGGGGGTGACGATCGCCGGAGAAAGCGGAATCTCTCCCCAGCGGATGTTCCGATCGAACCGGCTGCCTTCCACCTCGGTCCACCGGCTCATCCAGACCATCATCGCGAGCAGAACGAGCAAAAGACCCGTGAGCCTTTTGCCCATTTGCGTTCTGTAGCGTATTCGCCTCTGTCGCCAGCTCATAGACAATTCAAGTATGGCCGACGATCAACCGGAACGTCAAGAAGACGTCCGGCTACATTCCGAGGATGTTGTAACCGCAGTCGACGTAGAGGATTTCCCCGGTGACACCCGAGGAAAGAGGAGAGAGCAGGAAAACAGCCCCGTTGGCCACTTCGCCGATCTCCACGTTGCGGCGCAAGGGAGCTTTGGATTCCACGATCTTCATCATATCGGTAAAACCGGAAATTCCGCGGGCAGCCAGCGTTTGGACCGGACCGGCGGAAAGACCGTTGACCCGGATCTTACGGGGTCCCAGATCGAAAGAGAGATACCGGATGGAAGCCTCCAGCGCGGCCTTGGCTACTCCCATCACATTGTAGCGAGGAATCACTTTTTCGGCCCCGTAATACGTCAACGCCACGATACTGCCGCCCTGGGTCATGAGCGGCACTGCCCGCTGGGCCAGCGCGGTCAAACTGTAGCTGGAAACATCCATGGCCATCGCGTAGCCGTCCCGAGACGTGGAAAGGAAGTCTCCCTCCAGCTCTTCCCTTTTCGCGAAAGCAACCGCGTGCACCAGAAAATCCAGCGTGCCGAACGCTTTCTGAATGCCTTGAAAGGCCTGGTCGATCTGTCCATTGCTGGTCACGTCGCATTCAAACAGAGGAGAATTGCCGCCCAGGGAACTGGCCAATTCTTGAACGGAATCCTTCAAACGCTCCCCCTGGTACGTGAAAGCCAACTGAGCCCCTTCCCGATGAGCGGCCTGCGCAATGGCCCAGGCAATGGAACGCTTGTTGGCTACGCCGACGATCAACCCCTTTTTCCCTTCCAGAAGCATCGCTTAGCCCTCGTATTTCCGGATGATCAAGCTGACGTTGTGGCCGCCGAAACCCAGGGAATTGCTCAGGCACACTTTCAAGGCCGCCCGCCGCGCCTCGTTGGGCACGTAGTCGAGATCGCATTCGGGATCGGGCGTTTTGTAATGCATGGTGGGGGGAATGATCTGGTCTTGAAGCGCCATGCAGCAGACCAGAAACTCGATCGCTCCGGCCGCTCCGAGCAAGTGGCCGGTCACCGATTTGGTGGAGCTGACGGGGATTTTCCGGGCGAGGGCTTCACCGAACGCCTGCTTGATCGCCTTGGTTTCGATCTTGTCGTTGAGCTGGGTGGAAGTGCCGTGCGCGTTGATATAGGAAACTTCCTCCGGGCGGATGCCGGCGTCGACCAGCGCGGCTTTCATGGCGGCCGCGGCACCCCCGCCGTCAGGATCGGGCGCGGTGATGTGATACGCGTCGGCGCTCATTCCATAGCCGATCAGCTCTCCATAGATCCGGGCGCCCCGGGCCCTGGCGTGCTCCAGCTCTTCCAAAACGGCCATCGCCGCCCCTTCGGCGATCACAAAACCATCGCGCGTCAGGTCGAACGGGCGGCTGGCGGTATGGGGATCTTCGTTGCGGGTGGAAAGGGCTTTCAAGGCGCAGAATCCGGCCACTCCCAGCGCGGTGATCGCGCACTCCGATCCGCCGGCGATCATCACGTCGGCCGAACCCCGCTGGATAATCTCCAGCGCGTCCCCCAGCGCGTGAGCGGAGGAGGCGCAGGCGCTGACCGTGCAGGAGTTCGGGCCCTTGGCGCCCAAACTGATCGAGACCTGACCGGGAGCCATGTTGCAGATGATCATCGGAATGAAAAACGGCCGAACCCGGCCGGGTCCCTTGGCTTCCAGGTCCCGATAACCTTCCTCAATGGTGGCCAGCCCCCCCATCCCGGTACCGATCCAGACCCCGACCCGATGCGGGTCTTCCTTGGAGATGTCCAGTTTGGCGTCAGCCGCCGCCTGCTTGGCGCTGGCTACCGCGAACTGGACGAATCGGTCGGAGTGTTTGAGTTCCTTGGGGGAGAGGTAAAGCTCGGGGTTGAAATTCTTTACTTCCGCCGCGAACCGGGTGGGGTATTTCGAGGCGTCAAAAAGAGTGATCGGCCCGAACCCGTCCTTCCCCTGAACCAGAGAGCCCCACGCTTCCTGGAGGGTGTTTCCAACGGGTGAGATAACCCCCAAACCCGTAATGACAACACGGCGGCGATTTTGCACGAGGACGTGCGAGGAGGACTCTTAAGAGGACTTCTGTCCGGCCTTTTGCTCGATGTAGCGGAGAGCGTCTCCGACCGTCACCAATTTTTCGGCTTCTTCGTCCGGAATCTCGATTCCGAACTCTTCTTCCAAAGCCATGACCAACTCGACGGTATCGAGGGAATCGGCGCCTAAATCATCAATGAATTTGGCCTCGGGAGTCACTTCCTCCGGCTTGACACCCAGCTGTTCGGCAATGATGTTCTTTACCTTCTCCGGTGTGCTCATGGATTCCTCCGCGTTGAGTATAGGGTGGATAAGTTCCTTGCCAGTATATTCGCGCCCATCGCTTTGTCAAGATGCTTCCGCGCCCCACGCGGCCGCCGCTTGGCGCACTTCTTCGGCCGTTCCGACCGACAGAACCGTCCCCTGGGGATCGATCTTTCGCAAAAGACCCTTGAGAACGGTGCCGGCCCCCATCTCCAAAAAGAGATGCGTTCCTTCCTGGGTCAGAGTCCGCATGCAGGCCACCCATTGGACCGGCTGGGTCAACTGATCCACCAAAAGCTGCCGGATGCGAGCCGGATCGGTGTGCTGAGCACCGGTCACGTTGCTCAGGACCGGAAAAACCGGGGACCGCACATCCGCCGCCTGAAGAGCCTCTTGAAGCCGAGCGGCGGCCGGTTTCATCAGCCGGGAATGGAAAGCTCCGCCCACTTCTAACGGAATGACCCGCTTGGCTCCCTTCTCTTTGGCCCGCGAGGAAGCCGCTTCCACCGATTCACGGGTTCCGGAAATAACGATCTGGCCGGGAGAATTCAGGTTCGCCACCTGAGCCCCGGTTTCCTCGCAGACGCCTTCCAGGGACTCCAGTTCCAAACCGAGCACGCTGGCCATGGTGCCGGGTGCGGCCTGGGCGGCCTGCTCCATCGCCTGACCGCGCAGGCGTACCAGTTTCAACCCGTCGGCGAACGACAGCGCTCCGGCCGCCGCCAGCGCAGTGTATTCGCCCAGACTCAATCCGGCCGAAGCCGCCGGATTCCAAGGGAGGGATTTCGCTTCCAGCTCGGCCCGAAGCGCGGCCAGCGCCGCCAAGGAAGTCACGTACAGAGCCGGTTGGCAATGTTCGGTACGGGTCAGCGCTTCAGCCGGACCTTCCCAGCAAAGCTGGCTTAAACGGTACTGAAGGATGGAATCGGCCTGCTCAAAAACGGCGCGAGCCGCCGGAAAGGTTTCGGCGAGATCCCTGCCCATCCCGACCGCCTGGGCTCCCTGGCCGGGGAATAAAAGCGCGTACGGGGAATTTACCACTTCAAAACGGCCGCGCCCCAGGTGAGCCCGGCACCGAACACCACCAGGAGCACATAATCCCCCTTCTTGATCCGGCCGTCCCGAACTGCTTCGCATAACGCCACGATCGTGGAAGCCGCCGACATGTTGCCGTAGCGGTCCACGTTGAGATAGACCTTCTCCAAAGGAATGCCGGTCCGCTGGACCACCGCTTCGATGATCCGAATGTTGGCCTGATGCGGCACCACACAGGCGATTTGATCCGGTTGGATTCCGGCCTTCTTGACAGCCGCGAGCGCGGCCTCCGACATGCCGCGCACAGCATGCTTGAACACCTCGCCGCCGTTCATCTTCAGGAAGTGGGCGCGCGCCTGGACCGATTCGGCTGAAGCCGGCTGCGCCACGCCGCCGCCGGGCACCTTGAGCAAATCCACCTTGGTGCCGTCCGACCCCAGGATCGTGGAAAGGATCTGCCCCTGCGCGGTCAGGCCGATCACGGCCGCACCCGCGCCGTCGCCGAACAGCACGCAGGTGCCGCGGTCGGTCCAATCCACGACCCGGGAGAGAATCTCCGCCCCCACCACCAGCACGTGCCGGTACGTTCCGCTGGCGACAAACTGTTGGGCTATGACCAGACCGTAGAGAAAACCGGAACAGGCGGCGGCCACGTCGGTCGCGGCGGCTTGCGGAGCCCCCAACTTCGCCTGCAGGAAGCAGGCCGTCGCCGGGCACGGCATGTCGGGAGTCATGGTGGCGACGATGATCATGTCCAAATCGGTCGGTTTGAGCTTGGCATCGGCCAGCGCCGCTTGCGCCGCCTTCAGCGCCAGGTCACTGGTGTTCTGCTCCTTCGCGGCGATCCGGCGCTCGGAGATCCCGGTTCGGGTCCGGATCCACTCATCGGAGGTCTCCACTATTTTCTCGAGTTCCGCGTTGGTGAGGATCTTTTCCGGAACGTAGGTGCCCAAACCCAGGATCCCTACCGACGAAATGCTCACGCGACCGAAGCCCTTCGCAGTTCGTGAGAGGAATCGAGAATGGCCTGGTTCACTCCATGGGTCACAAACGCCGCCGCGGCGGCGATCGCGTTGCGGATCGCCTTCGCGTTGGAGGAGCCGTGGCCGATGAAACAAGCGCCGTTGACCCCCAGCAAAGGAGCTCCGCCGTACTGCGCGTAATCCATCTGTTTTTTAAGCCGCTGAAACGCCGGGTAGAGGATCAGCCCGCCTAATTTATTCCACCCGGTCCGCTTGATCTCCCTTTTCAGCAGTTCCGCCAGCGCCAGCGCCATTCCCTCGGAGACTTTGAGCGCGACGTTGCGGACGAACACGTCGGTTACGGTCACATGGCACTGGCCGGCAAAAATGTCGCGTCCTTCCACGTTGCCGACGAAGTTGATCGAGGACTCGTCCAGCAGCTTGAACGCCGCGCGCACGAAGTCGGTTCCCTTGCTCTCCTCCTCTCCGACGTTGAGCAGGCCCACCACCGGATTATCGATGCCCATCACATGGCTCATGTAGACGGATCCCATGACGCCGTATTGAAAAAGATGCGCCGGCTTGGGATCGATGTTGGCCCCCATGTCGATGACCATCACGGGGCCGCGCAGAGAAGGAACCACGACAGCGATGCCGGGGCGCTCGATCCCCTCCAGTAATCCTAAACCCAGGGTCGCCGCGCAGACCACGGCGCCGGTATTGCCCGCGCTCACAAAAGCGTCGGCTTCCCCCCGTTTGGCCAGCTCCACCATTCGGCAGATGGAAGAATTCGGCTTCTTTCGGACACTGACGGCTGGAGACTCGGCCATTTTGATCACTTCGGGGGCGTGATGGATCTGGATGTTGGGGGGAACGTCCTTGAAGCGGTCCAGCTCTTTGGACAGGCGGTCCTTGGGACCGACCAGCAGAATTTCGATCTTCTGCGTGCGGGCGGCCTGAACCGCACCGTCGATCACGGCACCTGGGGCGCGATCGCCCCCCATGCCATCGACCGCGATTCTCAGAGCCATTAGGACTTGCTCTTGGGCTCCGCGACAGCCAGGACTCGACGGCCCCGATAATACCCGCAGGAAGGACAAACCCGGTGCGAAACCACCGGCGCCGCGCACTGGGGACAGGCGTTCAGGGCCGGCGCCTTCACATGAAGATTCAGGCGCCGCTTGTCCCGCCGCGAGCGGGAAAACCTACGCTTCGGAAGAGGCATGTGTGCAGCTCCTTTCGTTCAAGTTGATACCGCACTGCGGACAAAGCCCGCGGCAATTTTCCCGGCAAATGAACTTGACCGGGTAGCTTAAGATGATTTCCTGCCGGATCTCGTCGTTCACGTCCAGATCCGTCCGGCCTTCGCTCGGGTAATCCAGCGTGAACCGACCGCTGTAGCGCTGCCGGCTGGGCTCCAGACAGCGCCCGCACCGCTCTTCGGTGGCGCTGGCAGCCGATACGGCCACCCAAACGGTGTCCTGCTGTTTTTGAAACTCCGCCGTCACCTGGACCGGCTCGGTGAACCGCAGGTCCAGCGTGTTCAGCTCATGTTCCGTCGGATCGAACCGCTCCGACACGATTAATCCCTCTTCGGGAATATCGCTGATTCGGACTTTCACCGCGCAATCCTTTCAGCGCAAACGGTCTTTCAGCCGTTTCGCGACAAAATCCGGAACGAATCCGCGCGCGTCGGCCCCCAGAGAAACCGCCTCTTTGATCAGGCGGGAAGACAAATAGGAATATTCGGCCGACGGCATCAGGAACACTGTCTCCACCGTCGGCGTCAGCCGCCGGTTGGTCAGCGCCATTTGGAACTCATACTCAAAATCCGAGAGCATGCGCAAACCCCGGATAATCACGCGAGCCCCCTGGCGCTGGGCGAAATGAACCGAAAGATCATCGAACGGCTCCACTCGCACCGCACGCCATTTCCGGGTCGCCTGGCGGAGCATCTGGACCCTTTCCTCCACCGGGAAAAGAGTCTCTTTCCCCGTCACAACCGCCACCCCCACCACCACCCGAGGAAAGATATCCAGAGCCCTTCGGATGATGTCGATATGGCCGTTGGTGACCGGGTCGAACGTGCCGGGATAGACCGCAATGTGGTTGATCATGCGAAGAAGGTTAGCGCGGTATCTCCATACCGCTCAATACGTTGCGATACGAACCGTCTTACCTCCCCATCGATCTTAACCGGCAGGGAATCCCGCTTGTCGTGCTCGGCGATTACCCAACCAGAAAGGCCGACTATAGCATGCTGGCTTAGAGCGTTCAAGCTCTTTATGGCCGATTCGCCGCCATAGGGCGGGTCCAGGATCACCAGATCAAAAACAGCCCCTTCCTGCGCCAATTTTCGGATTGCGGCCACCGTATCTGCGCGCATCACGCGAAAAATCGGGGGAGCGACCAATTTCCCGAGATTTTCCCGGATGGCACGCACGCAAAACGGCGAAGAATCCACGAACGTCACGTGCGCGGCCCCGCGGCTCAGCGCCTCGATTCCCATCGCGCCGGAGCCGGCGAACAGGTCCAGTACGCGAGCACCTACTACGCGATCGCCTAATATATTGAAGAGGGCCGCTCGGACCTGGTCCTGCGTCGGCCGGATCGCAGGACCTTTCGGAACTTCCAATACCCGGCCGGACCATTGGCCGCCAGTTATGCGCATGGACCGATTCTAGCACCTTAAGCAAGCACCGCGCTGAAGCGGGGTTATGCTCCGGAGGAAACCGCTTCCAAACCTGCTTGGAATTCCTGGAAGTCGGCTTGCGTTTGGAGGAACGCTTCCTCAAGACCGGTCATCTGAGAAAGGATGCTTAAAAGACCGTGGGTGGGCCAAGCCGCTTTTATGACCATTCCAGCATGGGAAGCCAGGAGGAGAAGCTCTCTCGTTTCCTCTTCCAATCCCGCAAAATGAAGAAGTCGGGCTTCCGGATGCTGGGCGATGATCCGAGAAAGCAAGGAAACTCTGTCCTTTCCATCATCCAAGTAGATCCCCTGCTCCTCCAACCCCGACAGAAACCGGTAACGGGAATCCATTTCCTGAAGAAGCGGTCCGATAATGATCGGGGCAATTCCCTCGGGTGCCTGTCTGTCTAAAGCTCTCAGCGACTTCTGCATGCGGCTAAGGATCGCTTGGCGCTGTTCCTCCAACCTAGCGGCGGGAGGCGCAACGTCTTGATTTGAGCGGGCAAGCAGCGCTCCACCCCACTTCCAACCCAACAGCCGTCCCAGCGCGAATCCCCTCATGCCGCCGCTTACGAGGGCTATTCTCAGTCGCTGATTGCCATTGACTAAAGCGACTGCCGCGGAGACCTCGGCAACGGTCGCCGTACCCCCGCGAAACAGCCATTCTTGCCGCGTCATCGACGTCGATCCAGCCGGCTCCTCCAGCACGATAGCAGGGCCGTATGTCACCATAAGTGGATTCGATCGTCCGAGCTCCTCGGCGCGTTCATTAAGATCTTCTTCTAGCCCAGCAGTCTGATTCGCACCATCAGGTGAAACAGCTTCATCAAAAATAAAGGTGCGAACCAATTGTCGAAGCACATGAAACGTCGGATGGACTCCGTGAGCTAAAATAATAAAAAGAAGGTTAATCAGGGAAGCCGTGGTAACAAAGGTATTGTGGATAAGAATATAAGGGACAAGGTGCGGATAATAATAGCTCCGCTTAAGTGTTTCGTAATCACTGTAGGTAAGCCAGAATGCATAATCCATGTCGGCCAAGGCAGCTCTTTCAGCCAGATCAAGCTTGGACTTGACTACATCTCTTCTGCGATCGTATTCAAATCCTATCCCACGCCGAACCATGAGGTACCTTAAAGCCGTAGCGGAAGGAATCATATCCCGGGCGACCCGAAGTCTTCCGGTTCGAGCGTCTTTTCCAGTCTCCTGGACTAACTTAAATCCACTCGAAGGATAGATATCGAACCCTTTGATATGAGAAAGGGCGCGAACCAAGAGTTCGTCATCCTTCCGAGAAGCTGTTTGTTTTAATTTCTCAAAAACATCATTCACTCTTCGCTTAATATCCTTGGTGCTGTACCCCAACCATCTCGCCCAGGAAAGCAATCCTAAGGGCTCCGCCAGTGAAAATGTCGTGAGATAAGTCAAAGAAAAAATAAGTGCGGCTCCAATTAAAGTAGCGGAGACGTAGGCTTGAAAACCAGCGGCAGGCGGCAGATCCGTCAAGTAACTCAATAGTTCGTTGATGGTTGGAGACAGCGAGGCAGCATATACCACGATGTTGTTCAGCCCCATGAGGAGACTGTAGCCCATCAAGTTCGCTATCTTTCCGAGGATCCCGCGACTTGGCACAGAAGCAAGTTGAGGGAGGGATTTGGTTTCTTTCGTTTTCACTACCACCGGCTGGGGAGCTTCTTTAGCGTGCAGGCGCTGGTATGCTCGATCGACAATAGCCAACCATCCGTACAGGAACCCGTACAGCCCCCCTGCAATCGCCCCTTTTGTTGCCCCTTTGATGATGTTTCCCCGGCGTGTTTCAGCTACGGCTACTACTAAAAAGTGCGTCCTTCGAATAATAAGCTGAAATGACTGCTGAGGATCCGCAGGGGCAATCTGCACTGGGAATCCCACTAGCTCTGGGCCGCCAGCGGCATCCGGCATAATCCGCAGCCCTTCTTCATCTACACCTATCAAAACTCGGATTCCCTCAGGGGTGGGTGTGAGTTCTCT
Organism: uncultured Planctomycetia bacterium; assembly: GCA_964553935.1. Lineage (GTDB taxonomy): Bacteria > Omnitrophota > Gorgyraeia > 1-14-0-20-64-10 > 1-14-0-20-64-10 > CAZKNC01. Next base: position 10,515 of record CAZKNC010000013.1, read on the forward strand.
ATTATCTGCGAGGACAAACTTATCCACGTTTTGCGTATCCAGATCAAATACGACACCAACACCAAGCCGGCGCATTGCTTTCATCAGCGATTGTGCATTCCAGCGCACGAAAAGCTTCGGATCGATCACAATGTTGAAGCTCCCGGTTCCTTTCCCCTCTATAACGACGTCGGTTTGCCCTGAATCAGGAATGCTTTTCACTGCAAGTTCTTGGACACCCACCCTCTCCCTGCCCTCCTCAACGGACAACCGAATATCCGCCACCCCAATGCCTTTTACTCGCCTTTGTCTGATTCCACCCCAATAGGCAAGAAGAGCTCCTAACCCAGAGCTGGCTATCCCAATGGATCCCAATCCGATCAGTGCATCTTTCAGAAACTCTCTCCTCGTGTACTCTTCCCCAACCGGCAGGAATCCGCTGCCGAAGTGCCCAATTGCCGCTTGAGCTCGGGACCGATTCGAGGACCCTCCTGTTGCTTCTAGCCCTGCGGCAACTGATTTTTTAGCCAACGGTGGAATTGGTGTAGTAAGTGGCGTTGCCTTAAGCTGCGCAACTTTCGTTGGGGTAGGCAAAGAAGTGCCCGTAGGTACAGACCTACGGGTCGTCGGCATCTCGATAGGTGTTTTTCGGAAGTTCCAGAAGGAATGGGGCGTAACCCCCTTCTCTTCCATCCTGATGGTTGGCGGCGTTGCGGCAGATTGAGAGGCCGGTTTTTCTCTCTGAAGCTTGTCGTCGAGTTCTTCGAGACCAGTGGATTGGGAGGTGGCCTCCGTTCGGAGGGTGTCCCGGGCAGAAACAGGCAGAGGCCGAACCAGTTGGGTCAGCAGGAAGACAAAAAGAGTCATTCCTGCGATGCCCTGTCGGATGCGATTATTGGATGGTTTCGTCAGTTCAACAAGTTTCATTTACCCTCGAAAAAGCTAGGAAAATAAAATCCCCCATTTCGGAGGATTCTTTGCCGGATTTTATACATCAAGTATGGCCGCCGGTTCTTGAATATTCAAGGATAATAATTTAAATTTATATCACTACTAATAATTCCCGCCAGTTAGGCGCACGATTCCACCAGCTTCGGGAACCGCAAGACCATTTCCTTCTTTAATTCGGCCGCCGTGGAAAGCTCGGGGTCCTGCGCTAATAAATCTTCCGCTTCTTTTCGGGCGGTCTCCAGCCACGGACCTTGAGCGCCCCAGGCCAGACACTTTAGATCCGGCACGCCGGATTGGCGCTTGCCCAGCAACTCCCCCGGCCCCCGCAGCCGCAGGTCTTCTTCGGCAATCTTGAACGCGTCGCCGGTTTCCACCAGCGTCCGCAAACGCTCGGCGCTTTCGGGACTCTTCGGATCGGAGATCAGAATGCAGGTCGACTCGTGCGCGCCCCGCCCCACCCGGCCGCGCAGCTGATGCAGCTGAGAAAGCCCGAACCGCTCGGCCCCTTCAATCACCATCACGCTGGCATTCGCAACGTCCACGCCGACTTCAATCACCTGAGTGGCCACCAGTACGTGGATTTCTTTCTGTTTGAACGCGGCGAAAATCCGCTTCTGCTCCTCGGGGTTCATCCGGCCGTGCAGCAGCGCCACGCGGTATCCTTCAAACGCCTTTTGATAGTTCTCAAACAACTGAGTGGCGTTGACCGGTGAACCGGTGGAGGAAAGAAACAGATCCTGCCTTTTGACCTTCAGCTCTTCGGTCCCTTCACCGATCCGGGGACAAACCACATAGGCCTGGCGTCCGGCTTCCAATTCTTTGCGAACAAACGTGAAGACTTCGTCCCGCCGACTGGAATCCATCCACAGGGTCCGGACCAGCTGGCGGCCGGCTGGTTTCTCGGTCAGCGTGGAGATTTCCATTTCTCCATACAGCGTGAGAGCCAAGGTCCGCGGGATCGGCGTCGCGGTCAGGATCAACAGGTCCGGATGGTCCCCCTTGGCCAGGATGGCGGTGCGTTGGTTGACGCCGAACTTTTGCTGTTCATCGATCACGACCAATCCCAGCTTTTTGAACCGGATCCAGGGCTCCAGCACCGCGTGCGTGCCCACCAACACCGGCAGGTCTCCGCTCTCCAGGTCTTTCCCCAATTGACGCCGGCCGGACTCCTCCAGCGAGCTGGTCAGCAAACCGACCGAAAGATCGATGGGCGCCAGGAACTGGGAAAGCGTCAATGCGTGCTGCCGGGCCAGTACCTCAGTGGGAGCCATGATCACGGACTGGGATCCGCCCTGAGCCGCCACGACCACCGCATGGGCGGCCACCACGGTCTTTCCGGCCCCTACTTCCCCCTGCAGAAGGCGCGTCATCGGCCGGGGGGCGGCCATATCTTCCGCAATCTCCCGCACCGCTTTCTCCTGCCCCGCCGTGAATTTAAAGGGAAGGCTGGCTTTCCAGTGGTTGAGCAGGTCCCCTTCGGTTTCGTGGGCGATACCGGGCTGAGCACGCAAACGTTTCCGCCGGAGAGCCAGCGCCAATTGGAAAGAGAGCAATTCATCGAACGCCACCCGGTCCTGCGCCGCTTGAATCGCCTCCGGCACCGGCGGAAAATGAATGCGGGTCAGTGCGGTCGGAAAATCGATCAGTTGATGCCTTTGCCGGATCGCTTCAGGAAGAGGATCCCCCAAGACCGGCAGCAAGGATTTCAGCGCCATCGCCACCGCATTACGTAATTCCCGCTGATGGAGCCCCGATGTAGCCGGATAAATCGGAACGATCCGGCCGATATGAAGGGACTTCACCGTTTTTCCCTCTTTTTCGGGAGGAATCAGCTCGAATTCCGGCACCGTCATCTGGAACCGGCGTCCTATCGGTTCCACCGTTCCATACAGAATGATCTCGGACCCTACGGGGAACCATTTGCGCATGTAAGGTTGATTGAACCAGAGGGCCGTAATCAGACCGGTGCTGTCCCGCACCGAAACTTGCAGAATGACGGTCCCGGTCTTGGCCCGAAACAGGGAAACCGCGCTGATGGTCCCCCGCGCGGTGCCTTTCTGGCCGGGAATCAGCTGGGAGATCGATTGAAAGGTCCGGCGGTCTTCATGCCGGCGGGGGAAATGATAAACCAGGTCCCTTAGGGTCTGGATCCCCAGCCGTTTGAACAGGTCTCCGCGGCGCGGACCCACCCCTTTCAGGTATTGGACCGGCGTGTCCAAAGACCAGTGAGGAGTCCGTAGTGAGGAGTTCGTAGTAGAATTTTCGTTCTGCTTGACGCTTAACGACTCTTTAGGTACCATGTTGTCTTCTTTCACTACCAACTACAAACGACCAACTACAAACTGATCCTATGGCAAAACGATGTTCTCTCTGCGGCAAAGGCCCGATGGCCGGCCGCACCTATACCCGAAAGGGAAAAGCCAAGAAGGAAGGCGGCGTGGGGCGCCACATCGCCCGGAAGAACATCCGCCGGTTTATGCCGAACCTTCAAACGGCCCGGATCCTGCTGAAAGGGGCTGTCCGGAAGGTAGTCGTCTGCACCCGCTGTTTGAAGACGGGCCGCGTGGCACGCGCCGCCTAGCGGCCCGCGGATTCCGGACTCTGTTCCTGTAGGATCTTTCGGATCTCCTCCACCAGCACATTCCCTTCAAAAGGTTTTTTCAGGAATTTCTCGACGCCGATCTTTTCCATCCGTTCGAAGATTCCCGGCCCGGCTTCTCTTTCCATGCCGCTGATCACCACGACCGGCGTATAGGCGGTGTAGACCGATGATTTCAGCCCTTCCAGCACTTTGAGCCCTCCGCCGGCAGGAAGCATCAAATCCAAAACCACCAGGTGCGGCCGAAGCCGGCTGGCTTCCTGCATCCCCAACAGAGCGTCAGGAACCACCAGAACCTCGAAACCGGAGAACGTCAGCCGTTTGTGAATGAGCCGGGCCAGCTCCTCATCATCCTCCACCACCAGAATTTTCTTCTTGTCGATCATGAGCGTTTCCCCAATTGTAGCAAACGCAGACCCACCACGTACTTCGGAGTGCGGGAGATCCGCGCCTTCGGACCCAAGCGCCGGCGCAAATCGCGAATGGCCTCCCTAAACAGCGCTTCCGGAGCGCTGAAATTCTCCAGCTCCACTTCTTGAAAGGAGCCTTGAATCCGTTGGCCGCGCAAAACGTCGACCCGATCGACGGCGATTTCCACCGCAGTATGTTGAGCTGCAAATCGCCGCGTGCGGCGGTCGGTTCGCATCGTCAGGACCTCCCGCAGCGGGTGGCGGCCGATCAATTTCCGGGCGCGCCGGACCGGCTCGATCCAAGGTTCATGGTCCAAGCTCGAGCGGATTCGGGCTGGAGGAATCCGCGTCGTGACTTCGATCCGTTCCGACACGCCGGCCCGGTACCCCAGTTCCCTCTTGAACGTCATTTCCGCGCGGCGGCCGGTCTCCCGGGATTTCAGAATCGCCCGCGCGCGGCGCAGCCGGCCGTCTTCCGTGTCCCAATAACGGTTGATTTGCCGTTCCCGGCCAGAACGCGCGAGCCGAAACCGCCCCAGCGAGGTCCAGCGAGCCGCTTTCTCCAGCAGCGCGGGATCCTGGACGGAGAATTTGATCTCCACCTCCTTGGGCTCGGCCGCGGTATGCGCGCGGGA
>CAZKNC010000014.1:0-15035 GCA_964553935.1 uncultured Planctomycetia bacterium
TTGTGTTCCTCTTTAGCTTCGATCAATTCCGTGGAAAGACACATCGTCACGATCGAAGATCCCGTGGAATATCGTTTGGCCGGCATCCGGCACATCCCGGTCAACCCCGCGGTGAATTTGAATTTCGCGAACGGCCTGCGTTCCATCCTTCGCCAGGATCCGGACGTGATCATGGTCGGAGAGATTCGGGATTTGGAGACGGCGGAGATCGCCATTCAGGCCGCGCTGACCGGGCATCTGGTCTTTTCCACGCTGCACACCAACGACGCGGTGACGGCGATCACACGCCTGCTGGACATGGGGATCGAACCGTTCCTGATCGCTTCCAGCGTCATCGGAGTGGTCGCTCAGCGTCTGGTCCGTTTGATCTGTCCCGACTGCAAGGCGCCTGATCCCGTGCAGGGGGAGACCGCCCGCAAGCTTGGTTTTACAGATTCCGGGGAATGGAAAAGAGGGAAGGGCTGCCGCGGCTGCGGCCAGACCGGGTACCGGGACCGGCTGGGAATCTTCGAGCTGTTGGTTCCGGATGAGAAAATCCAGCGGCTGACGCTGACCAAGGCCTCGACGGTCCAGCTCAACGAACAGGCCCGCTCAAGCGGGTTTTATTCGATGAGGGACGACGGATTGGCCAAGGCCGCTCGGGGTCTGACCACGCTGGATGAGGTGTTGCGGGTGACCCAAGAGGGCTAAAGGAAATGACCACCTTCAGTTATCAGGCGCGTGATGAATCCGGACGTCTGGTCAAGGGCGTGCTGGAGGCCGATTCCCAGGTGGTTTTGGCGGAACGGCTGCGCCGGATGGGGTATCTGGTTACCCGCATGGACAAAGCCGGCACCGGGCTTTCCTCGCTGGATCGAATTCGTTTCGGACGCGGTTTCGCGGAGGAAGATCTGTTACTGGTCTGCGTCCAGCTGTCCAATCTGGTGGATGCCGGTCTCCCGCTGGTGACCGCTCTTCAAACCGTTGTTTCTCAAACCGCTTCTCCTCGACTGCGGGAGGCCCTGCAGACGGCAGCTCAGGACATTGAAGCCGGCAGCAGCTTTTCGGAAGCCCTCCGGCGGCACGCCGACGTTTTTCCGGCACTCATGATGAATATGGCGGCGGTGGGCGAAGCGTCCGGAAAACTCGATCTGGTCCTGACCCGGTTCGCGAATCTGCTGGAGCGGGATCTGGCGCTGAAACGGTCCCTGCAGTCCGCCCTGACCTATCCGATCTTTCTTATGACGATGAGCGTCGTCCTCATCCTTTTTATGGTGACTTTTGTGATCCCGCAGTTCGCGGTTTTGTTCGCCAAGGCGGGGGTGACCCTGCCGGCTCCGACCAGGATTCTTTCCGCTCTGGGATTGACCTTGAGAGACCGGATCGGCCGCGTGCTCGCGGTCGGAGGGTTTTTGGCACTGGCCGCAGGCCTGGCGTCGCGGCGGCCGGCGATCCGTCGGCGGATCGATCGGCTGCTGTGGAACGCTCCGGTCATCGGGCCCGTTCTGCAGCACGCGTTGATCGCCCGGTTCACCCGAAACCTGGCCACCCTGATCGGAAGCGGCGTTCCGATCCTGGCGGCTTTGAACGCCGCGCAGGGCGTCGTGCATCATTCGATCCTTTCGGAAGAACTGGAACGCGTCCGCTCCGCGGTGGAGCGGGGGGAGCGGATCGCCGCCACGCTGGCGGTGGGCAAGGTGTTTCATTCGGACGTGATCCAGATGATCCGCGTGGGGGAGGACACCGGCCGGCTGGACACCCTGCTGGACAAAGTGGCCGATTTCTATGATCTGCGCCTGGGTTTTTTCTTGAAGCAAATGACGACTCTTTTGGAACCGGTCCTGCTGGTTGGAATGGGAGGGATGGTTGCTTTTCTCATGGCTTCAATGCTGCTGCCGATGTTCGACTTAGTCGGCGCTTTGCAAAAAGGAGGGATTCGATGAGCAAGGGATTTGCGCGAAAGGGTTTCACGCTGGTCGAACTCATCATTGTGATCGCCGTGATCGCGATCCTGGTAGGGATCGCTCTGCCGCGGCTTCGCGGGATGATCGATGAAGGAAACACCGCCAAAGCGGCGGCGGAACTGCGGGCGCTTCAGGCGGCGGTGGAATCGTACTACATTCACAACAGCAAAACTTATCCGGCCGACGGCAGTTCCACCTGGCAGTCGGTCCTGACCCACTCTGCCACCAAACCAAAATTGATCGGATCCGCGCTCGCCGACCCGTTCCACACCACTGCAAATACTCAGTACCAGTATGACAAATCGTCCAACGGCCTGTATTACGTGATCTGGTCGGTGGGCCCGGACAACACGGCCGACATCACCTCCATCGGGACGGACGGAACGATCAGCGGAGGGCCGGATGACGACATCTACGTCTCCAACGGCACCAGCGGAACCGGCGGTTTTTAGCCGATCCTACTTCTGGCCCGGGGTTCTGCTGATCTCCGCGGTGGAGATCAGCCTCGTGGCTCTGCCGTTCATGGACGTCCCTTGGTGGACGACCCAGCGCAGGATTTTCCTGTTCGGGTTCGGGGTCGCTCTAACCTCTTTTCTGGCGGCTTATCTGATCGCGACATTTCGTTATGCCCGGCGGGAGGAAGCCGTCGTTCGCCAGCGGACCGCCGAACTGGCGGAGGCCAACCGCCGGCTGACCGAGCTGGCCCGCCTGAAAGACGAGTTCGTGGCTCTCGTCAGCCATGAGCTGAGAACCCCCATGGCGGTGACCAAAGAGGGGGTCTGTCAACTCCTGGACGGTCTTTGTGGCCCGATCAGTCAGGAACAGCGGGAGACCCTTCAAGTCACTCTGCGCAACGTCGACCGGCTGAAAGCGCTGATCGAGGATCTTTTGGATATCTCCAAGATTGAAGCGGGCAGGATGCCGATCACGAAACGGCCGTTCGATCTGTTGGAACTCCTGGAGGAGACCTCCCGGACCTTCGCGCAGCGAATCCAGGAGAAGGGGCTGAAGTTTCAGACGCGCAGTTCCGTTCGGCCGGCTCGACTGAACGCCGACCGGGACCGAATCGCCCAGGTTCTCGTTTATCTGCTGGGAAACGCCATCAAGTTCACGGAGAAGGGCGGCGTGAAGGTCTGGGTGGCCGAGCAGGACGGTCAGATCCTTTGCTCCGTGTCGGACACCGGTCCCGGCATCGCGCCGGAAAATCTGTCCAAGCTGTTCCAGAAATTCCAGCAGTTCCAGCGAGCCGGCAAAAACGGCGAGATGGGAACCGGCATGGGGCTGGCGATCTGCAAAGGAATCGTGGAACTGCACGGCGGCCGGATTTGGGCCGAAAGCCGGCTGGGCCGGGGGACAAAAATCAGTTTCTCACTGCCGAAGGGCGGAGAATCCGGCTCATGGGCAGGAGATGGAAGCCGGCCGGGGTTACTCTGCTCGAAGTCATGCTGGCCGTTGTTCTTCTGGTGGGAGGGATTTCGACGGTGGCGATGGCGTTCAATCTGGCGCTGCTGGCTTCCTCAGATTCCGAGAGCGTCCAGCGGGCTCTGGCCATCGGCCAGGCACAGATGGAACAGATCGTGAACACGGATCCCGATTCGATCACGGCCAGCGGGCCGACCGCGGATTCCGCCTTTTCCGACTACGACGTCACAGTGGCCGTGACGGGAACCAATCCCAAACAAGTCGATGTGACGGTGGCTTGGACTCCTCAGGGTGGGCAGACCAGCCTCACCCTGGTCAGCCAGGTGGCCGACCTTGACTGACTCGAAAGTTTTTTCCGAAGGAGTCACGCTGATCGAGCTGATGATCGCCGTGCTTCTTCTGTCCGTTCTGATCGGAGGGTCCGCAGTGGTGTTCAATACCCTGCTTTTGAGCTGGGCCAGCCAGACCCAGCGCAGCGGAGCGGACCTTCAGTTGGAGCGCGCGGTGGAAGAGACGGTTCGGGATCTGCGGGAAGCGCGTCAGATCCAATCGATTTCCGGCTACGACGAAATTCGCTACACAACCGATGGGTCGACGTTTCAAATTATTTACCTCTATCACGCCGGCGACAGCTACGCGCCGCCGGCTTTTAATCAGGCGGTCTATCAGCTGCGCCGAGCTTCTTTGACTGGCGGACTCGGCGGGACGTTTACGTATGGCGAAGGGACCTTACTGCTGACCGACGTTCTCCCTCCGTCCACCAGCGACCTGTCCGCCAGCGGAAATCTTATCACCTTGGATTTGAGCGTTCAGCGGGGAGACGAAACGCTCCGAGCCCGGACGCAGGTCCGGCCGAGGAATCTATGAGAAGCCGGTCGAGCCAACGGGGCGCGGCCCTGCTGTTTACGCTGGTAGTTCTGATTTCGCTGACGGTGCTGGTGACTGCTTTCGTGCTGCTGGTTTCGACCCGTATTTTGGGTTCCGGCGGGAGCTGGACCGCCGCGCAGGCGGTCTGGGTGGCCGAGGGAGGGCTTCAGCAGGTGTATTACCGGCTTTACACGGACACCAGTTTTCGAAACAGTCCCACGTCTCCCCTCACCGGCACGCTGGGGGAAGGAACCTATTCGGTCACCGTGATCAAGAGCGGGAACAGCTATACCCTCGCCTCCACCGGGACCGTCTCCAGCTTCAGCCGGAAGATCCAGCGATCCGTGACCGCGTACGGCGGTTATCCGTACGCGTTCGATTACGCGATCTTCGGCAACACCAACGGCAGTGAGCTGGAGATCCGAAACAACGTCATCATCTCCGGAGATCTTTATTACGACGGAGACGTGGAAGTGAAGGTCGATGCGGCCGTGAACGATGGGTTGGTTTACGCCGATGCTGTCACGGGTGCCGGAACCTATACCGCAGCTTCCGGGGCTCCCAGCCCGGTTCCGGCGTATCCGTCGTTCAGCACGGCCAGCTACGACGACGCGATCTCGACGGCCGACAGCACGGCCACCAGCAATTGGACGCTGAGCGGCTCTTCCACCGCTGCCTTAAGCGGCACGGTCTATTACAAAGCGGTGACGATCGAAGACAGCGCCTCCATCACCGGCACCGGAACAATCGTGGCGACGAAGGATGTGATCATCCGGAACAGCGCCAATATCGGCCCGAATATCACCATCATCACTAAACAGGATCTAACGGTTCGCCACGACGCGATTGTCCAAAGCGGTGGGGTGCTGTACGGACGAAACAGCGTGATGCTCCGGGACGATGCGCAGGTGACCGGATCCGTCCTGGTTCCTGCCAGCGGAAAAACCGCGACGGTCCAGAACCGGGCTTCCCTGACCGGCATTCTTTACGCGGACACCGCTCGGCTGATCGACCAGTCGGTCGTGACCGGTTCCGTGGTGGCGGACGGCTACACCAACAATCGGATCATTGAAGACGCGCAGATCACGTTCAGCGCTTCGGCACGTCCTTCCGCGCTGCCGGCCGGTTTCACCGCCACAGCGGTCACGGTAACGCCCCAGAACAACTGGGATGAGGTGGCCCCATGAAGTCTCCTCAACGGATTCTCTCCCTGGATCTGGGCAGCACGGCGTTCAAATTGGCCCTGCTGGAATTCAAAGAGGGCCGGCCCCTGGCGACACAGGTCCGGATCATCGAACTGCCGGCACAAAGTGATCTCAAAACACGGGAAGCCGCGCTTAAAAATTTTCTTGCCGGGTTGGATCCGGCCCAGATGAACCAGGTGATCAGCGTGGTGGATGATCCGTTCGCTTGTCTGCGGCTGGTTTCCACGCCGCAGATGCCGGCATCGGAGCGGACGAATGCCATCCGATGGCAGCTGCAGCCGTTCTTGGCTTTTCCGCCGGAAGAAGCGGCCATTGAGTATGAGTCGGTTGCTTCCGTAGACGAAAACGGCGGAAAACTTCAATGGCTGGCGGCGGCGTTTCCCTCCGCGAAAATCCAGGAACACCTGGCGTTTCTCGCTCAGGCGGGGATCCGGCCGACTCAATTGGTCCCCAAAGAAGCGGCGATCGAGGCCTGGTTTAAAAAAGCGGAGCCCCAAGAAATTGAGTCGGGGCTGGCCATCCTGGACATCGGCGGGTTCGACTGCGAGCTGATCGTCTATGATCGGGGGCGCCCGGTTTTCGTTCGAAAAATCCCGGGCGGAGGGTCCTCTCTCACGAAAGAAATGACCGGCGTCCTCATGTCGGCCCAGGGACAAGTTTCACTGACGGAAGCCGAAGCCGAGACATTCAAGCGTAGCGTAGGAATTCCGAACCAGGCCGACGCGTCCGGAATGGAAGTGAAAGGAGTTTCCGGAAGCCAGATTTTCTCCTTGATTCGCGGAAGTCTGGAACGGCTGGCGATGGAAGTGGGACGCTCGCTGGCTTTCTATGGAGAGTCGGGCGCGAAAATCAGTTCACTACGCCTGATCGGCGGCGGAGCCCATCTCAGAGGGCTGGCCGCGTGGCTTCAGGAGCGATTAGGTCTTCCGGTTTTTCCGAGCCCCGCTCTGGAAAAGATGGAAACGGCCCCGGGTGCGATTCAGGGAAACGCGGCCGCGGTGCCGCTGAGCCTGATCCCGGCGCTGGGAGGAGCCCTAGGCTTGGGGCAGGGGCTGAATCTTCTTCCCGACGAATTCAAAACACACTTAGGGCGGCAGGTTCAGCGCGTCGCGGCGAAAGGATTGCTGACCGCTGTTGTGTTGGGGGCGGTTTTACTCTTCATCGGGATGCGAATTTCCCGGCAAAGCCTGATCCGGCAGATCAATGCTCTTCGGTTGGAACAGCAGGTGGCGGCTTCAGAAGCGGCTCCGATCCGGATCAGCGTGGCGGCGCACGATCAGGCCTCCGACGAGCCGGACTTGGGAACGACCCTGCGCTGGCTCAGCCATTCCATCCCCCACGAGGCCTACCTCACGGAACTGGCCGTGGAAAAGCGGACGGTGCGCCTGCGCGGAAAAGTCCGCCGCCATTCCCGCCCGCCCGAAGAAGCGCTGGGAGAATTCATGCATTTACTGGAAGCGGGCCGGATGACGCAGGTCCGCCTGCATTCCAGCCGAGTGACCGATCCGGCGGCTGGAACGCTGGAATTCGAAATCAGCGGGGAGCTTCAATGAAACTTCAGGAACTGCCGCGTTCCGCGCTCGCCGGTGGAGCCGTACTGCTCTTCTTGGTCGGATGGATGGTTTACGGCCCTCTCACGTCAGGCATTCAACAGCTGAACCGCGAACGGGATCAGTTGATTTCCGAGCGGGAAGAAGCGCGCCGCTTGGCCGACCGTTTTTACGGCGAGAAAATCCCGGTTATTCCGAAAGCCGCCCGGCTTCCGGAAATTCTGGAAACCTTGCACGAACACGCGCGCCGCTGCGGGGTGGAAATCCGGGCGGTTTCACCGGGCCCCCTGTCGGACTCGAAAACCGGGGAACCGGTCCATTGCTCGGTGGAGCTTCAGCTGGAGGGGGATTATCGGTCCTTGGGAGAGCTGTTAACGGACCTTCGGGATTCATCTGAATTCGGATGGGTCTCCATCCGGCACCTGCAGATCGCGCGCGAAGAAGGGATTCTTCCCCGGCTGCGCGCTCAGCTTTCGATTGAGGTGGCGCTGCAATGCGTTCCCGTCCAAGGAAGATCCTGGCGGTCTTGGGTATTCTGCTGGTGGTGGTCTGGGTTCGCGCCCTGTTTCCGCGCCGCGCCGATCCTTCACCGAGGGTGCGGCTCCTTCCAACGGCCCAGGTGCCGAATCGGACGGTTCACGCGCCGATGGAAGAGGTGCCCGATCCATGGGGCGACAGCCCTTTTCTGATCGATCGCGGCTCGCGGACGACCCCCTTGCTCGAGCAGGCGGCGGCCAAAGGAACACACCTCCTGAATGGAATCCTTTGGGATCCCCAGTCGCCCTCGGCCATTATCAACAACCGGGTCTTGACCCGGGGAGATCGATTGGGGGAGTGGAGTATCGTCGAAATTCAGAAGGACCACGTGGTGCTGTCCAACGGCGCAGAGACGAAAGTCCTCCGGCCGGAGGAGTGAACCGGCGCCTTGTATTTCAGGTTTTTTATCGTCCATACTTGTTAGTGGAAGACTGATTTAACAACGCGGGGACTTGTCTCAAGGCACACCCGGCGAAAGCCGGGGTCGTGGCTGCGGCTAGAGGAGTGCCGCACCACTCCCGTCCGGCCGAAAGAATGGCCGGCTCGGGTCGCAAAACTAAAGGGCCCTTAAACATGGGCAGCCAGTTGCCAAGTCGAGCAGCAGTTTAGGCCAAGCCCTCGCGTGCGAAAGCACGGAGGGCTTAAATGCTGTTCAGATCGATCGGGTGTTTTGGAATTTCTGCGCTGATGCTGATTCTGGGAATGGCTCCGCCCGCCTCCCCGCAGGGCGGCCGGCTGGAGCAGATCGCTCAGCAGTGTGAGACTCCCGAACTGCTCGCCGTTTTCCTGAAGGAGCGCCTGACATTCCGGGACGATTTTCTGTTGTTCGGTCGGGAGGATTATTGGCAGGAACCGGAGGAATTTTTGGCCCAAGGGGCCGGAGATTGCGAGGATTACGCGCTGTTGGCTGAAGAAGTGCTGAAGCGGCAGGGGAGAGAAGCCTTCGTTTTAAGCTTGTATGGAGAGGGTGGATACGCCCATACGGTCTGCGTTTTTATAGAAGAGGGCGCCTATCACGTCCTCAATCAGGATCGGGTGATCCGCGCCGGCGCTAAAAACCTGGAAGAACTGGCCGATCAACTCTATCCCCGCTGGGTTTGGGGAGCCGTCGCTCGCCGAGCCGGCACGCGCGGCCAAGCGGTCCGAAGAATTACGGCTCGCCGCGCGCTCTAAAAGCGGAATCGAACTGCTAGCCCTCCTCCTACATCCGGGCTTCCGTCGGACAATCCGGCCAGGACATACCCTTCCAGGTCCGCCGTCGCGGTAAGCCGGTAAATGCTGGAAAGAACCCATTCCAGCGGCGCGTCCGTTCCGGAACTGGAGGGGGTTCCTCCATCCAATGACAGATAGCTGGAGAACCGGTCGGTAAAGCGATAGCCGGTGCCGACCGAATAGTCCAAGCGGGTGGATTTAATCGTTGAACCGCTTGGTTTATCCCGGACGACCAGCTCCAGATTTCCAAACACGATCAGCGACTTGAACCACTTGTACAGCTCCGGTCCGAAACCGACATCCACCTTCCCGGTCCCCAGCCCGTCCTCGTCGCTGGCCGTGGGAAGCTTGACGCGGCCCGCCCAATCTATGCCGGGGGACGCTTCCGTTTCCTCCAGCCAGAAATATTTTCCTTTCAGCTGGACATCTCCGAGGCCGTCGGCCTCTTCCGGGATCGCCCCGCCTTGAGCCCGGCTGGTTTCCCCGGCGGTCACTCCGCCTCCATCTCGAAACAGGTAGGGAACCGTGACGCCGATCTCTCCTTTTTCCATCCGATACTTGAGCGTCTCGTAAAACTGAGTAACGGTCGTGTCATCGCCGGTTCCATAATCTCCGGTGGTGACCGCCACACCCGTGGTGGAAATGAGCCGTTCCGCCAGGGCTTCTGAGGAAATCAGCCCCAGAAGCCCGAGAGTCAAAACCCCTATACTTGCCCCGCTGTTCCGATGGGTTTTTGTTTTCATCGGGTTATCGGGCCGTATGCTTAGGGTTTTCAGGCCGTTCCGGTTTTCCGGGCCGCTCGGGTTTTTCCAATCGCTCGGGCCGGTTCATTCTTTCCGGTTTGCTCATCCGGTCCATTTTTTCCAGGCGTTCCCGCGCATTCCGGGAGGCGCTCACCACGGGCCCAAGCTTAAAACCCAAATCCTTGGAAATCGCTCCCCAGCCCTTTCCAGCGGTTCGCTGAGATTCGATTTGAGTCAGCGCGTCGTTGAGGGTGGGATAGGCGGCGGCTTCGGTTTTCGACAGATGTTGGGCCATGGCAAGTTCCGTGTTGATTTCTCCCCAGCCGCGTCCTTTCCCGCGCAGATCCTCCACCACGCTGGTCTCCACGTTGTATTGCTTCGCCAAGGCCTGCGCCCGTTCGGCATTCGGTTTGGCGGACATCTGTTGATCGATCTCCGTCTCCGTGGTTTCCAGTTGTTTATCTTCCGTTTCGGTTTGCGCCCAGAGATTTCCAGCCGCTAGAAAGCTCGCAGCCGAAAGGACAATGAAAGGTTTCCAGACGTTTTTTTTCATGGGATTGCCTCCTTGTGAGACAGAGATTAGCAGAGGCACATGACGGAAAGATGAATCGAAGGTGACGGTTTTGTTACTTTTACGGCTGAAGCGAGACTTTCTCCATTCGGATTTCAGTCAGCGGCCGGTCGTTAGCATCGCGCGGGGCCGAAACGATTGCTTCCACCACGGCCAGCCCTTCCACCACTTTTCCGAAAATGGCATGCTTGCCGTCCAGCCATGGGGTTGCGGCTACCGTGATGAAAAACTGGCTTCCATTGGTGTTGGGACCGGCGTTGGCCATCGAGAGCGCTCCGGGTTCGGTGTGCTTGAGCCCGGGGCCGAACTCATCGGGGAAGGTGTAGCCGGGCCCGCCGCGCCCCGTCCCTGTGGGATCTCCCGTCTGCACCATGAAACCGGGGATCACCCGGTGGAAAATCACGCCGTCGTAGAACCCTTTCTTTGCCAGCGCGAGGAAATTCTCCACCGTCTTCGGGGCTTTGTCCTGGAACAGCTCCACGACGATTTTTCCCTTGGTGGTCTGAATCGCCACGCGGGGATTGCCGGAGCTGGCCGCTTCGGCTCGTCCGGCTGCGGACACGAGGATTAAGAACAGCCCGAGGTTTCGCCGCAGTTGAAGCATTTGTAGCAGTTCCCGGATCGGACCATCATCGAGCCGCAGCTGTGGCAGGGCGGGGCATCGACCTGGCCGACGAACGCCTGCGTCGGCTTGAGGTGGGAGGTCGTCCCGGTGGTCTGCTGTTTCGGCTGGGTTACATCCGCTTCCTTGGCAGCCAGGTCGGTGACGGTGGCTGGCGGCTGCGGTTGTTCGCTGGAAGGCAGGAACTTGAGCGCCATCCAGCGGAAAACGTAGTCAAGGATCGACTGAGCGAACCGGATCTTCGGGTTGGAAGTGATTCCCGCCGGCTCGAACCGCATGTGGCTGAATTTCTTGACCAGCGCTTCCAGCGGAACCCCGTACTGCAGGGCCAGCGAGATTCCGGTGGCGAAAGCATCCAGCAGGCCGGAGATCACGGTTCCTTCTTTGGACATGACGATGAAAATCTCGCCCGGCATGCCGTCTTCATACAGCCCGACGGTCACATAGCCGTCGTGGCCGGCGATGGAAAATTTGTGCGTGATGGCCTGCCGTTCGTCCTGCAGGTAATGCCGCCGCGGTCCGTTCGGCCCCGCCGCGATGGCAGCGGCTTCTTTTTCCTCTTTCTTGGAGGGGGTACTCTTGCCGGTCGAAAGAGGCTGGACCCGCTTCGAGCCGTCCCGGTAAATGGCGATCGCTTTGACCCCGCACTTCCAGGCCTCGATGTAGGCCTGCAGGATCTCATCCACCGAGATTTCCGTGGGAACGTTGACGGTCTTGGAAATGGCGCCGCTGATGAACGGCTGAACGGCTCCCATCATCCGGACATGGCCCATATAGTGGATGGAGCGGGTCCCCTTGACCGCCTTGAAGGCGCAGTCGAACACGGCCAGGTGCTCCGGTTTGAGTTCGGGAGCTCCTTCAATGGTTTCTTCCTGGTCGAGGTACCGGCAGATCGCCTCGATTTGGTCCTCGGTGTAGTCCAGTTTCCGCAGGGCTTTGGGCACCGTTTGGTTGACGATTTTCATCAGCCCGCCGCCCACCAATTTCTTGTACTTGATCAGCGCGATGTCCGGTTCCACTCCGGTGGTGTCGCAGTCCATCATGAAACCGATCGTTCCGGTTGGAGCCAGAACCGTCATCTGAGAATTGCGCACGCCCTGAGCACTGCTCAGGCGAATCGCTTCGTCCCAGACGTGCGCGGCGGCCGAGAAAATTTCCTCCGGAACCAGGCGGTCGTCCACGGAAACCAGCGCGTCGCGGTGCATCCGGATCACTTTCAGCTGGGGTTCCTTGTTTTTGGCGAATCCGGCGTAGGGCCCCTGCACGCCGGCGATCTCCGCGGAAGTCCGGTAGGCCTCCCCGCACATGAGCGCGGTCACGGCGGCTGCGTAGGCCCGGCCCGCGTCCGAATCATAGGGGATGCCCAGCGACATGAGCCCGGCGCCCAGGTTGGCGTAACCCAAGCCCAGTTCCCGGTAAGCCCGGGCGTTCTCGCCGATCTTGGGTGTCGGATAAGAAGAGTTGTCCACGACGATGTCCATCGCGAGGATGGTCGTGCGGACCGCCGCCCGGAAATCGGCCACATGGAAGCGGCCGTTGTCATCCATGAATCGCATCAGATTCAAACTCGCCAGATTGCAGGCGCTGTCGTCCAAATGCATGTACTCCGAGCAGGGATTGCTGGCGTTGATCCGGCCGGTGTTGGGGCAGGTATGCCACCGGTTGATCGTGGTGTCGAACTGCATGCCGGGATCGCCGCAGTGCCAGGTGGCTTCGGCGATCAGCCGCATCAGCTGGCGCGCCGGCACCGATTCAATATCCTTGCCCGACATGACCGATTTCAATTCCCACGGCTTGTCCTCGATGACCGCCTGCATGAAATGATCGGTGGCGCGGACGGAATTGTTGGCGTTCTGGAAATAGACGCTCGAGTATGCTTCGCCGTCAATCGAAGAATTGTAGCCGGCATCCACCAGCGTCCAGGCTTTCTTTTCTTCTTCCCATTTGCAGCGGATGAAGCGCTCGATGTCCGGATGGTCGGCGTTGAGGACCACCATCTTTGCCGCCCGCCGGGTTTTGCCGCCGGACTTAATCACTCCCGCGGAGGCGTCGGCCGCCCGCATGAAGGAAACCGGTCCGGAAGCCGTTCCTCCGCCGGCCAACTGTTCCTTGCCGGAACGGATGGGCGAAAGGTTGATTCCGGCGCCGGAACCGTACTTGAAGATCATTCCCTCCACCTTGTACCAGTCCAGGATGGATTCCATCGTGTCCCGAACCGAGAGGATGAAACAGGCCGAGCATTGCGGCGTCTTTTCGATGCCGACATTGAACCAGACCGGAGAATTGAAAGAGACTTTCTGCATGAGCAGCAGGTGCGTCAATTCCGCGCGGAAGGTTTCGGCGTCTTCAGGAGCGGCGAAATAGCCGTCCTTGATCCCCCAATCGGTGAGGGTGTTCACCACGCGGCCGATTAATTGGCGAACGGACGTTTCCCGCTGAGGGGTGCCCAGCGGCCCGCGGAAATATTTGGAGACCACCACGTTAGTGGCGGTCTGGGACCAGAAGATCGGCACCTCCACCTGTTTCTGCTCGAAGACCAGCTCGCCGTGTTCATTCGAAATGGTCGCGGAGCGAAATTCCCAAGTCACTTCCTCAAAGGGGTTGTTGCCCGGCGCGGTGAAGTACCGAGGGATGTGCAGACCGGTTCCCGGCTGTTTTTCGTTCTGCGCGTTTGTCTGCGTCATGTCCGTCGAAGTTTTTCCCAGGGCGGCGTCCTTCATCATGCTCGGAATCCCCTCTTCTGTCATGGGCCATAGAGACGCTACCGCCCATCGGGTGAATGGCGAAAAACAGTTCCCACCTGTCGTTCAAACAACCTGCGATACGACCCGTGGGATCCTGGGTTGGAGGGGAGAAATCTCCCTTGGGGAGCTTTCAGGGATGAAGCCGATTTACTTCTTTCTACTGAAGAGGACTTCCTCCGCCTGCTTTCCAGGCCGACGAAGACCCCTTCACAGCGTCCCTCCCCCCACAAGATCTTGCGGGTACGGTTTCTTTTACCGCAACATCTGGTTGATTGTCAAGGAATTTGAAATGCCGGGCGCGTGCTATAATGCGCCACGGAAAAATGACTTCTTCCATCGCGTTAAAAGAGTGGGCCGCCGTCGTGGAAGCCCTGAGTTCCGGACGCCAGCTGCTGCTGCTTCGAAAAGGGGGCGTTCGCGATCCGAAAGGAGTGTTTGAGCTCCAGCATCGGGAGTTTTTGCTGTATCCGACCTGGGAACATCAGGAATCCGGCCTCCTGCGGGAGAAATATAGGAAACTCATTCAGCCGCCTCCTTCGGATTCCTCGGTCATCGAGTTCCGAATTTACGCGGGGGCGGCTTTCACCAAAGAAATCCGAGATCCGAAACTGCTGGAGCGTTTGGAAGACGCTCACATCTGGACGCCGGAGTTCGTCCGGAAACGGATGAGCTATCGACCGCAAGCGCCCACGATTTTGGCGGTGGTCAGGGCCTACCGGCTGAAGAAACCGGTGCGGCACGCGGTTCGACCGGAATACGACGGCTGCAAATCCTGGGTTCCGTTAGCCGAGCCGGTTGATTTAAAAGGAGCCGAGCCGGTCGTGGAGAATCGCCGGTTCCTCGCCGCGCTGGAGAAGATTGCCGGGACGCTGTCGGATTGATAGAATGAACCCCTGCCTCGCATGACGTTTCTCACCCAGCTTTTTCAGAACCGGGTTCTCTGGACTACGTTGCTGGCTTGGGTGGTCGCCCAATCGATCAAGGTGGCGATCGCGGTCCGGCAGAAGCGCCGTTTGGATGTCCGCTGGTTCTTGGGAACCGGCGGCATGCCTTCGGCGCACTCGGCGGGCGTATCGGCGCTGGCGATGGCCGTCGGTTTCCAGCTGGGTTTTCATACCGCCGCGTTTGCGATTGCGCTGATCTTCGCGCTGGTGACGATGTTCGACGCGCAGGGGGTGCGCCGCGCCGCGGGAAAGCAGGCGGGTGTTTTGAATAAGATGATCGATGAAATTTACGCGCACGGGCAGGTGAGCCAGGAGCGTTTGAAGGAGCTGTTGGGGCACACGCCGGTCGAGGTCTTCGTCGGATCGGCGCTGGGATCCTTGATCGCGGTACTGATGTACCGGCTGTTCTAAAGGAAAAGGAATGAACAATCGACTCAAAATAGGATGGATCGCGGCCGCGGTGGTTTTACCGGCTGTCGCGTGGATCGTCTGGAAGGGAAACAGCTCCCAGGGTCCGATCCCGCAAACGGCTTCTCCCGTGGAATCCGCTCCGGTCCCGGCCGCCGCGCCGGCGGCTCCGGCTCCCGTTCAAACCGAACAAGATCTCGCGCAGGCGGATGCTTCCCAAGCGGCCCAGCTTCAGCAGCGGCTGGGAGAGGCCAGCATCCAGAAACT
>CAZKNC010000015.1:0-13533 GCA_964553935.1 uncultured Planctomycetia bacterium
CGGTAGAGCCCGTCCTTCGGGTCGTAGCGAACGTTGTAGCGAATCTCGATCAGCGGCGCCTGAGGCCCGACGCCATCCCGGACGTAGCCGGTCAGCCCCCGCACCGCGGTAACGCCCGGCAAAGCCAGCGCCTCGGTCCAGCGGCCCTGCCCGATGGTCGGGATTTCTTCGGTCCTCTGCCAGCTGCCGTCGGGCGTGCGCACCGTCGCGTACGCCAGATCGGGCCGGAACCAGGCCTCCTGCCGGGTCGGCTGCAGCAGCAGCCGTTCGCTGGTCATATAGGGAAGCACGTGATCCAGCTCTCGAGGAAGAACCTGCCGATCCGTCATCTCCTGGGAAATCGCCTGCTGGATCTGATCAAAACCGGCGACGGAAAGAATGATCCGCCGCATGTCGGCGGGAACCGCGTCGCCCGGTTTGTAGCCCGGCAGGTATCCCATCTCGGCGCCGATCCGGCCGATCACGGCATCCACCACGGCGGCCGCCGTGTCCGAAAGACCGACGGAGATCGGCGCCTCCAGCCGGAACGGCAGGAGAATCAGATTCCCATCGGCGTCGTAGAACGTCCGCAGACGCTCATCCGACACCGCCGTTGGGCTCTCTCCGGGAACGAACACCCTGGAAGAGCGCGCGGCTTCCTGGACTTGATCCCGGGTCACCTGTTGGAGGGTCTGAACCGCCGCCTTCGGATCGGCCGCCAAATGGATGAATGCTCCCCGGAAATTGGAATCTTCACGGGCGGCCTTCAAAGCAGTCCCCATCGCAGGAACAATCGTCTCCTCACGGCCCGCGAAACTGAGGGGCCGAAGCTTGGGATCCGGATCCGTTTCAACTCCCAGCAGGTAGTCGATATGCCGGCCGCGCACACCCGCTGAAGAATCGAAGATCCCTTGACGCCCATAGGACATCGCGGCCACCCGGGTATTCGGAACCTCCGTCAGATCCTTCACGGTGTAGAGCGATCGGCCCTTGTCGTCCTCGCCGACAGCGCCATTCTTCATCCAGGCCGGCTGGAACAGGACCATCTGTGCGTCCGTCCGGAACTGCCGGTTGATCTGAGTCCGGATCTCTCTCATGAACTCAACGTACGGAGCCATATCGCCGTTGAAGCCCTTGCCGAAATTCAGATGCGGCTCGGTATCGTCGGCAAAGGAGACCTGGAGGCGGTTCAAATCCATCTGCTGAAGCCGGCTGATCAGAGCCCCGTAATGCTGTTGGGCCATGCCTCGGTGCGTTCCAAGCGCCATGGCCTCCGTGAACTCGGAATAGAAGCTGATCTGCCCGACATGGGCGAATCGCACCCAGTCCACCAGCGTCTTCTGCTGATGCGGAGTCATCCGAAGGAAATCCGGTCCGCCCACGATCAGGGCCGTCTGAATGCCATGTTTCTCGCTCAACAGCTTCAGCGCGTTGAAGAAATCCCGCGTCGCGTCGGCCGATTTGAACAGCTCCTGCGGCTTGTACAGCGTGAACATGAGCGGCCGATCGCCGAGTTCTCGTTTGAGCGCCTGCAAAGGCGTTTCGGCTGGAGCCGATGGCGTCAACAGCCGCTGATCCAGCAGGACCGCTTCTCTCTGCGCCGCGGGAATTCGGCGGCTTACCATCTCCTGAGAAACCGCTTCCCGGATCTGATCGGCACCGGCGACAGAGAGGATGATCTGTCTCATGTCGGCGGGAACCGCGTCGCCCGGTTTGTAGCCCGGCAGGTATCCCAGCTCGGCCCCCACCCGGCCGATTCCGGCCTCAATGGCCGCGGAAACCGCCGGCTGGCGGGAGCCGACTTCCGCGGAGAGTACACCGTAGACGCCAATCCGGATATCCCCACCCCGAATCTCGGAAGAGAAGGTATGGTAAACCGCGTCGAAGTACTGCATCGAACCGGTCGGGCCGGGAACGGCCTGCGTGCCGGTGATTTTCAATCCGGCTTTGGCGTACGTCTCCACCCAGCCGAAATCTTTGCCTCTGCCCTGCCCGATCCGGACCGGATCGAACCGTTCCCAGACGTTCCGGCCCAGATGGCCCCAGGCCCGGCCGGCATAGAGATCGACGACTCCTTCCACATTGGCTTTGAACCGCTGCTCGATGAACACCTGGCCTGCTTTGTCACCGTCCTTCCAGTAAGCGCGATTCATCGATCCACGCGTTGCGACTTCCTTGGTTCCCGCCGGAAGACGCAGGGTCGCGGTCGGATCTCCTCGGCGGGAATCCCCCACCACGGTCACGACAACCACCCGCTTCTGCGTGGCGACATCTCGGGCCACACCATGGATTTCCAAGCCCGTTCCCTGCGGAGCGGCAATCTGCACCCAATGGCCCAGCCGGTCAATCGCCACCGTTTCCACAAAACGCTGACTGCCGACCTGCATCCGTCCGCGCGCGACAACCGGCCCCACCAGTTCCGAATTCTCCACATAAACCCCCTGGAGAGCGATCCGCTGGGTCCCGCGCTGAATAAACAAGTTCGGGACCGCGGAAATCACCTGCCTGCCTTTGACGGTTTCCGTGGTGTAGCGATAAGCCAGCCGCTCGACAAAAGAACCATCGGCGAACAGCCGCATCTCCCGCGTGGCCGGGTCGATGCCGGTGGCCATCACCGCGGTCGGGTCGACTTTGAGCAGTTCGGTCAGTGTGAGAGGGCTGCCGTCGCGGTCCGACGGGATTGGCTTCACGTAAACCAGATCGTTCCGCCAGACGGGCTGACCCGCTCGGTCGAACCCAAAAACGCCTATCTCCAGCCGGCCGGCCGGCGTTAAATGAGCGATCCAGTAGCCGGCTCCGTCCGGCCGGGCGATCCTGGTGTAGGAGAGATTCTGCGATTTCATAATGTCGATGATCGCCTTACCACTGCCCGATTCAATCTGCGGACCGGCCCCCTGTTCGCCGTAGTCGAAGTACTGCGCTCCGGGCCGGCGGATGCTGCCCGCGCCGGGGTTCGGAACAATCGCCCGCATCGACTGACCGGTCTTCAAATCGATCAAGTCGGTGTACCACTGGCTGAATTTCCCTCCGGCGGAGTAATGCGCCATCGCCAGACCGGATTCGAGGTTCACCACGACATTCCGCAGAACGGCATCGCCGATCCGCACCTGCCCTTCGGGAACAATCGTCAACCGCGTGGCCGGGAAAGTCATCTCGATCCGGATGGAGGTTTTGGGATCCAAACCGAACAGAGCCGTTTGATCGCTGAAGCCCAGCGCCTTGGCCAAACCGCCCACCGTACCCACCGCAACGTCGGTCCGCTCACCCGGCTGGTCTTTGTTCAAACGGGTCAGCGAATTCAGGTAGCGGAACAACTCGACCGCCCGGCCGGTGGCTGTGCCGGCTGCCGGCGCTGGAGTCTGCGCCAATTTCGCCAGGTCGGTCGGGCTCAGCCGCTGAGTCAACCCGCGGCCCGTCACCAGAATCTCCAGGGTTTCCAGGTTCACAGTCAAGGAGACCCGGAACGAATCCGGCTTGAGTCCGATGGCCGCGGCGGCCGCCCGGGCCGCCTGAAGCACCTCGGTAAATTCCGCGCCGTCCAAAATTTTCTCCAGCGTCGCCAGGGTCAGGGGCTGGCTGTCCTTGCCGGTCTTGAAGTCCGCGTTCAAAAACGCATGCTGAACGGGCTGCCCATCGGGACCCGGCACCGGATCGGAGAAAACCACCTTGAGTCGAAGATCCTTGACGAAATCCGAACCGAAGAGTCCTTTCAATTTCCCAATCCCATCCAGGACCTTGCCGCTGAACTCCCGATCCTGGCGCAGTTCCATGGACCGGATCTGCGCGGTGTAGCCCTTCCGAGCCGGGTTGAGTTCCAGCTCCACGCTCTGAATCTGATCGACCTGAGTGATCCCAACGCGCCGCGCGAAACCCTCCCGCCCCGCTTTGGACTCCAGCGCGAAATCCAGCAGGCGGTTCATCTGCGGAGTCAGCTGGTCTCGGGCGCGGCCGGCGATGTCCACCGTCACGCTGGCCCGCTCCACCGCCTGTGAACCCAGATCGAGAACGATCCGCTTGATGGAGGCCGCCTGGCCGGACGTGAGCTGTACTTCTTTCTGATCGATCTCTCCCAGCGAATCCAGCTCCTGGACCAGACTGGAAAGATTCTTCAGAACCTCCTGAAGGTTGACGGCCAGCTCCTGCTTGCCGAGCTGTTTGAGCTCCTTCAGGAAAACGTTGAGATTCTTGACGAAATCGGCCTGTTTGAACTCATCCCGGTTCAGGTCCAGCGTGATCAAGAACTGGCTCTTCAACCCCTCACCGGCCGGAGTGAACGTCAGGCGGAAATCGACCTGGTGAAGCCCCATAGCCGAAGCCAGCTGAAGCTGGGCGCCGGCATCTTTGATGACGCCGGTGTTGAGCTGTTGATTCAAATTACTGCGCAGGGAATCGATATTGAGCTGGCCATGCAGTTCGGCGTTCACCAATTTCTGCTGGTCATTGAAAACGGTATGGATCTGGACGTTCTTCAGAACGCCCAGATTGTCTAGAACGTTCGCCACAGTCTCCAGCGCCTTGGTCACGTCTTCTCCGCTGGCTCTGGAGAGATTAGCGAGCACTTCCTGGGCTTTCTTCACATCCTGCGCGGCGACATGGGCTGTGCCGGCACCCTTGTCCAGCAGCTGCTTGAGGTTTTGCTGGCCGAGACCTTTCTGCAGTTCCGACAGAATCTGGCGCGACTGGTCCGCAGCCCGGATCTGAGCCACCTGAGCGAGGAACTGCGAAACGGTCACCCATTTTTGCCCGATGTTCTGACCCTTGGCCTGAGTCAGATCGAAAATAAACGCCATCTGCCTGGAAGCAACGTTGAATTCGAACCGAACCTTGCCTTGATTGCCCAGCGTCCTCTGGAGGGCCTGACGAATTCCCTGGTTGGCAATGGCGCTGACCAGCGTCTCTCCCGTCACCACCAGCCGGCGACCCTGCGCGTCGATGGCGTTCCGAATGGTCCCGGCGATCTGAAGGAATTGGGAGGAATGGAAAAATTTCAAGAAAGTCCCCGCCTGCGCGGGGGTCAGCTTCGCTCGGGCGAAGATCTGCTCCACCACCTGGCGGCCCGCCGCGTTCTGCGCAAATCGGAAGGTTTGCTGACGATTTTGGAGAACCTCCCGAAGACGGGTGAATTCGTTGCCGCTGCTGATTCCCGTCGAGGAGCGGCCTACCTGGGCCGGCCGAACCTCCTGAGCGCCGGTGCGGGCGCCGGCCGCTCTTCCCTCGAAAACGTCCCGAACCCCCTTCAGGAACGCCTGGGCCTCCAGCCGCTCACCCTGCAAACGGGCGTTAGCCCCTTCCGTCACCTGCCGTGTCGCGGAAACCGGCTGAACGCGGACACCCCCCTGCTGCTGAGCGCGGCCTGTTTCTCCGGTCGCTGTTCCACTCGGCCGGTCCGCCGAACTCTGTCGAAGCAAATCGGCTTTCGCCTGCGCCACGGCGATCGCGACCAGCAGAACCGTCTCCTCCCGATCCGACAGCAGGCCGGCCGCTACAGCGTTGTCCGCTTTCTCCAGCACATCGGTCAAACCGGCCGCCAGCGCGGACAAATCATCCGAGCTCAGCGCCTCAAACTGCGGATGCGTTCGGAAAGCCGTTTCCAGCGCTGAAAGCACCTCTCCGCGGCCGATTTGCTCAAACAGATCCTGAAACGTCGCCACGTTGTCGGTGGTATTGCGCTTGGCTTCCAGAACATCCAGAAGATCCACTACCGTGGAGGCCGCTTCTATATACTGGAGAGCGTCGATCAGCGTCTCCGTGCTGAGCGTGGCCGTTTGGACGTCCAGCTGGATCGGC
The DNA here is from genome assembly GCA_964553935.1 of uncultured Planctomycetia bacterium. Lineage (GTDB taxonomy): Bacteria > Omnitrophota > Gorgyraeia > 1-14-0-20-64-10 > 1-14-0-20-64-10 > CAZKNC01. Next base: position 5,767 of record CAZKNC010000015.1, read on the forward strand.
AGGGGCTGGTTGTTCAGCGTCAGATTCAAGAGGGGCGAGGAAGCGTTCACCTGCAGGCCCAGCGTTTGACCCGGCTGGAGGACCGAAACCAGATCCGTCAGTTTCAGGAAAAGCAATTCCGCCTGCACGCTGTCGAGCTTGTATCGATCCGCCAGCAGAAGAGTGAGATCAAACAGATTTTGGAGAGAAGAGACCGCGGCCCCGTCCTTGGGAACCTCCAGCCGCACCTGCTTATCCGCCAGATGCGGATCCAACCCGTTCTGGATCGCCAGCAGGCGGAGGTTGTCGTTGAGCACCTCCTGCGCCGTGGCCGCCCGCAGGGTCAGCTTGCCGTCGGAAAGATCCGTTTTGAAGTTTTGGAGGATCTGCCCGCGGTCATCCACCTGCCGCAGGATTTGATCGGACAGACCGTTCTCCACTTCGTTCAAGCGCACGCTCAACACCTGGAGACTCTGCTGATTGTTGAGGTCCCCATCGAGCGTAAGCCGTCCCAGCAGGGCCACTTCCGTCGGGCCGCTGTTGCTCAGCCGGCTTAAGTCGATCCCAATCGCTCCGTCGGAGCGGATTCTTCCCTTATCCAGCAGGATCTCCAGCCGCCCGGAGATTTCCTGCGCTGAGAGATTCGTTCCAAACTGCTGATTGATCCGGCCGACGACCTCCTGCTGGTTGGTGTAGAAGGTTCCGAGGGAAGTAATCCGATCGCCATCCACTCGGAAACGAAGACTGTCGGAAGCCAGATCGCGCCGGAAATCGAATGGATTGCTGTAATCACGGCCGCGCAGAATGACCAGCTCGCTGTTGTCCCGGTTAATGGCAACCTGCTCTTTTGGAATCGGCCGATCGGATCCGAAAAAGGCCTGGCGCTGAGCGCGGAACGGATCGGTGTCCAGGTTGTTGACATCCGTCCCGCCGTTTAATTGACCGAGGAACCCATCCAGTCGTCTCAGATCTTCGGCTTGATTGGCTCCCTGAAGATCGGAGGCAAATCGATAATTGTCCCGTGTGGCATTGGCATCCGCCTGCTCGTTCGGACTGCCGCCCCCGCCGCCGCCCCCGCCGCCTAAGAAGAGCGCGGAGAAGATCTTCCAGATGATGCCTAAGATCCCTTCGGCGATCGCCATGATGATGCTGGCTAGGAATTCATTGCCCCTCTTGGCCACCCGGTCGGCGATCACGGCGGCCACCCCCATGAAGAACCCGGCGAAAACGTTGAACAGCAGGATCGCCAGGTTGAACGACCCGGAAAAGGCCATGTCCACCAGACCCGACAGGAAGACGGCCAGGAACATGCCGAGGAACTTCTTGGCTTCGGTCTCCTCCCCTTCGTTGAAGGCCATCTGGATCAGCTGGAAGATGCCGGAGCGGATGATGTACTTGGCGATCTCCACCAGATTGATGGAAAGCACCAGTTGGCCGTTGACCACCTTACTCACGGCCGCGACGGCGCCCGTGGGCCCGATGCCCAGCGCCGAGAGAGGCCCGGCGCCGCCGCCCAGCCCGAACAGCTGGCCGATCAAAGCGCCGATAAAGGAGAAGATGAACCCGATAAAGACGCCGATCAGCCCCTGCAGGGGATCCTGCCCCATGATGAGAGACGTCAGCACGTTGGCAATCACGCTGGCAATCAGGATCTGGAGAATGAGCGGCAAGCCGGCCAGCAGGGCCTGGACGATCGCCACCGCGATGATCGCCATGATGAGCCCGACGATGATCCCGGTGAAGCTGAAGGTGAAGCCGCCGATCGTGTGCTTTTCCTTCTTCTTCTCCATCAGCTTCCCGCCGGCATCGGAAATCGTCTTGGTAGTTTGAACCGTCGTCGGAGCGGAAGAACCCTTGCCTTTGGCCTCGGCGTAATCAAAGGAGACCCCCTGGCGGCGGCCGGCGGAGTCGTACTGGGTGCCGCTCATGCTGAAGTGGTTCTTCGAAACGTCGTGGATGCCGCCGCCCAGCTTGCCGCGGCCGACCAGCGGGTTGCCGAACGCGTCGTACGGAATGCTCTTGATGTTGCCGCGCTGGTCGTGGTTGGACCCGTAGTTGATGAAGAAGTGCCCTTCGGTCGGAGTCTCCTTTTCGTTGGAAGGCGGGCTGGCCAGATCCGGCGAGCTGGTCTTGTTCCAGGAGCGGGTCCAGTAGGTCGTCAGCTGGCCGCGGGAGTTGTAAATGGGAGCAATTCTCGCGTTGGGTCCTTCCGTTCCCATGCCGGCCGTGGTGATCCTCGCCTGCCCGAAATTATTGGTCACGCCGAACAGCGTGGTGCCGGACTTGGCGTCGTCGCCGGGAAACGGATCAGCATCCTCCCGGTAGAACAGCTCCCGGTCCGTCAGCCCCGCGTATTCGATGCCGTAGCGGTGGTTGCTTCGGGTCTCGTCGTGCGGCCCTTTCGGCCCGCCTTTCTCCGTCTTATCCTCGCCATGCCAGACATAGGTCCGATGCTCGGTCACCTGCTCGTCGATCGAGCGGCCGTGCGCGTCGTACTGATGGAATGCCGTCCGCTCCTGCCGAAAATTCTCGTAGAGTGCGGGATTGTAGTCGTTGTCTTGGGTGATGAGATCCCTGCTCATCCGGATGTTGCCGGAGAGGTCGTAAATCGTTTCCGTCCGCTGCAGCTGAACCCGGTGCACATGCGGGGTTCCGTCGGCGTTCCGGTCCTTGCGCATTGAACCCTGATAGGTGGTGGTCGTCCAGTCGTTCAGGTCGTTGCTGGGCCGGTTGAAATAGGTTTCCCCGGGCACCAGGAAGAAGTGCTCCTGATAGCTCGAGCTGAAGGAGCCGCGGAACCCCCGGTTCGTGTAGCGAAGGTTATCGAACGCCTGCTGGGTCCAGATACCGGGCCGGTCGCTGGTGAAGAGCCATTCCACCTGCGCGCGCGCGCGGCCCACTTCGTCCAGCCGGATGTCGTTGGCCGGATCGGCGTCGGTCAGCCGCTGGTCGAAATCGGCCAGGGTCCAGTAGGAGCTGCCGCTGACCAGCTGGGTGCGGGTCATATCCAGATGAACATGGGCCTGCGGCGCGAAAACCGTTCCGTAATCCATCCGGTCGAAATCGGAAACTTCCCGCACCGTCTGCTTGAAACCGACGGTCTGCTCGGTCGGTCCCACAAACGCCGATCCGGGCAAGCGGAGGATCTGGCCGGTTTCCTCGTTCAAGGCGTGCGGACCGGCGGTCCAGTCGATCGTGGTGGCCTTCGCGCTGACGCCTCCGTCCAGCAGGGTGGTCCGGGCGTCGGCAGCCGGGTCGTACACCTCCCGGATTTCCATGTGGAACTGCAGCTGCCGGCTGCGCTCGTCGTAAGCGGCCAGCCATTCGTTCTCGTTGAGCAGCGAGCCGGCCGCGGGTCCGTCTCCAGCCCACCAGCGGATCGTCTGCACGCGCGTTTCATGCGTGGTCGGGTTGTGGATCACGCGCTGTTGACCGGCGAAGCCCAACAGCTCCTCGCCATCGCGGATAAAGAAGACCTCTTGATCGATCACGCCGGTGATCGTTTCGCCCAGGTTGTTGTTCGAGCCGCGCCCGTCTCCGTCCGCATCACCCACGGACCCGCGCCCATCCACATGAATCAACAGGCCCGGCAGGAACCGGTCTTCCCCGTCTAAGAAGCGCGGGTCGATCGCCGCTCCGTCCGGGGTCAGATACCCCAGCGCGTTGCTCTCCCGCAGTTCATCGGCGGTTTCATCGCCGTCCGAATAAGTGTAATCGAGGACGATCCGGGTCTCTTCGTGGTTTCCATCCGGGTTATCGGTGATCGTCGTCAGGGACGAACGGCTCGGCCGCGCCTGGCCGTTCACGTTCCGAAGTTTCTGCTCGCTCTTGACGTGCTTCTTGAACCCGTCCAACCCGGTTTCCAGCGATTCCGAAATCGAAACGCCGGCCTCTTCGGCCAGCCGGCCGCGCGGGTCGGGATGAGAGGGATCCTCAAAATCGTAGTTGTAATCGGCGAAAGAATTGGATTCCACCCGGCGGGTGTCGGCCGTTCTGAGCCACCGGTCGGAAACGGTGGAGTTGGCCACCGTGTCGACAAAAGCCACGCCGCGGAAAACCTTGTACGTCCGCCGGCCGTCCACGCCGATGGCGGGCCGCCCGCGGTCGTCCACCGAGAAGGTCCGGGTAGGAGCCGGCTGTTTGGCCTGGACCAGCATGAGAACGCCGTCGGTTTCGGCGTTCATCCAGCTTACATCGGGCGCGGGCTGAGCGGAGAGGATCGGCTCCTCCACCTCGCGGAAGAGCCGGAACCGGCGGATTTCCAAAGAAGCGCCGGGTGCGGCGTTCTTCCAGACCAGCCGAATCTGATGCGTCCCGGCCGACAGACCGTTCAGCGTAAGCCGGGCCGACTGTTCCTGCCGGCCGCCGGCGGAAATTCGGACGGTTCCCCGGCTGACTCCGTCCACCTGAACATCGACTTCAAACTCCGCGGTGCCGGCCGGCAGATCGACACCCCGACGCTGAGCGGCCGCCAGATCCAGCGTGTAATCGCCCCCTTCCGTGACCATCGTCTGATACAAGATCGAGCGCTGGCCCTGCGCGTCGGCCGACACGTTGTAGAAACCGGTCAGCGGGTTTCCGCCCCAGACTCCCTGGAAGCGGCTCGGATCCACCGACAAGGCCGGCGTGATGACCCGCGTGCGGGTTCCGGAGATCGTGATCGGCGACCCCAACGCGCTGCCGCCCGTGGGAACCAGCGCGTAGCTGTCTTCCCGCTCGTAGATCTCCATGCTCATCCGGCGGCCGTCCCGGCCAACCGTTTCGTTGACGTGGGTGGTCAGCGTCACGCGGGCCTGGCCGGCCAGCACTGCCCAGTTGTTCCGCGTAAACGAAGTCGTGCGGTTGTCGAACTTGTCCACCGCCAGCGTGAGCGCTCCGGCGTGGCCGAGGTAGCGGGTCAAATCGGCCGAGAACGTGCCCGGGCTCACGAACTGCTGCCAGATGGCGTCCTCTAATCCGGCGGCCGGCCGGTCCTGGATTTGGGTCTGGTTGGAGGAGAAGCGCACGACAACGGTGAAATCGAGCGCGTCCCAAGAAATGGTGTAGCCGGAATCGGCGCTGCCGCTCACCCGGGCGTGGGCCTGCTGACCGGGATTAGCCGCGGCCTGCGTGAAATAGGTATGGCTGTTGCTGCCGCCTTCCTTCAGGTAGAACCCGGCCGCTTCATTCTTCTGCAGGTCAAACGAGGCTGAGGTCCCTTGCTCCTGCCCGCTGCTGAACAGCCGATGCAGCTGTTTCTGGCCCGCCGCATCCACCGTGTAAGTGCCAAACTCCATGTCCCGAGCATAGGAACCGCTCTTGGAAAAGAGCTGGGCGGTCACCGTTCCCCGATCGGTGGCTTGATAAAGACCGTTGTTTTCCAGCAAGCCGGCCGCGGTGATCTCAAAATCAGAGTTGCGGTCGGACTGCACGACGATGTCATCCATCTGCGATTCAAGACCGCGATAATTCTCCCAAAGGGTCGTCATCTCGGAGGACCGCCCTTCCAGGAGAGCGCCGCGGATCTCGATATTGGCGTCTCCGGCGGCACCCAGGTAATAGTCGTTGAGCCAGAAAATCTTGATGTCATGCGTGCCCGGCCGAAGGCCGGAAAGAAGGATCGTTCCGGTATTCACCTGCGTATCGCTGGCCGCGATGAAGAATTCTCCCTTGAAGGCGCCGTCGACGTAGACATGCATGTGGAACCGGTCGTAGCCGGGTGGAAGAGTCGTCGCCGGAAAATGAGGAAGGACGGCATGATTGATGGCCGAGACGTTCAGCGTGTAGTCACCCTGATCCTCCACGTCAGCCCGATATCCGAGCCATTGGCCTCCGTACGGGGTGTACAGTCCTCCTTCCGAACTGGCGGACCAGGATCCGGATTTTTCCTGAGGCGCGCCCAGGTCGACCCGAACGAGATTCTCCAGCGAGCGGTCTCCGCCCCGGATTCGATCCCATTCCGCCTGAGTGATTCCGCCGGCGCGGATTTCCTGCGCCAGCACGGCCATTTGCTGAAGGATCTGCTCGCGCTGTTGTCTGATCTGCGGAGATCCCAGGTCGATCCCGCGCGCACGCGCCTGGAACTCCTCGCCCCCGAGGATCTCGACGGCAATCTCCGCCAAGGAGCGGCCGGAATCGGCCATCGTATTCAGATGGACCGGGGCCGGATCATGACCCAGGAACGCGCGGACCATCGCGGCGATGGTGGAGGAGCGTTCTTCCCGGCTGTCTTCCGAACCGTTCTGGACCCGCGCCTGGTATTCCGGCAAGGCGGCAATCTGCTGAGCCACCTCCTGAAGCGGAACCGGCGTGTAGACCCATTTCTGCAGGCCGGCCAGATCCAGAGGGCGGCCCAGCAGGTTCTGGTGCATCGCCGACACCGTCGCGGAGCGCAGCGTGGGATCGCCCTTGGTTTCCAGCCAGGCCAGATCTTCCTGACTTAACGGAAGATCATGAACTTCGTACGTGATGCCGGCGAACAGCCGGCCGGTGGCCGGGTTAATGTACTGCGGCTTGAACCGGAAGGTTCCATCCGACGCCATGTCCTCTTCAATGAGCCAGAGGGAGCGATCGGAGGGAACGTACCGGTCGATGTGCGTGTCGGTGTTCTGGATCAGCCGTTCGATGTCTTCCAGCGCGGTCGGACCGGCGGTCCGCTCATTGGCCAGCACCTCTTTCTGCACCTGAAGTTCCATCCGCTCCAACAGCGCGGTTCCTTTGCGCGTCTGCAGGGAGATCTCTTCGCTCCGGTCGGCATCGCCGCCGCAGCCGCCCTCGTCCGGCTTGAACTGAGCCAGCTCCCCGTTGAGCCGGCGGATCTCCTGGTCCAGCTCGGCGATCCTCGCGTCGATCTGCTGAGGCGTCATCGCGGCGCGAGCCGACCGCTGATCTCGGATCACGGAGATCTGCGTGAGCAACTGTTCCCGCAGACCCTGGAATTCCGTGCTGGCAAGCACGGTCGCCACGTATTGGGAGACCACCGGATCGTTGATGGACAGGCCCACGGCCGGCGGGTCCATCTGACCCTCTGTTCCGGTATAGCGGGTCTGAACAGACCGAATGGAGGCGCTGGTCGCCCCGTCCGGTCCCTGGTGCAGGTTCTCCACCTTGGAAGTTCCCACCTTCACCTGCCCCGCCACCACCACATAGGTGTTGTGCAGGATGTTCTGGGTCCATCCGCCCTCCCGGCTGTAGGAGATGGTCACGGCACCCGCCGTTCCTTCGAACCGGTCCAGGTGCGGATTGTTCCATTCGGACTGATCGGTGATCCGCAAAATCCCGTCGGAACCGGTCTCCTTCTGAAGGAACCGGCGGATCTCCACTTCGCCGCGCGCGTTGTATTGGTAGGTATGCTCTCGGATGACCGCGGAGTTTCCTACCGTCTCCACGGCGCTGGTTATCCGCCCGTTCTGGTAGGCAACATCGATCTGGCGCGTGACAGCCGCGCCGGTCCGTTCGGTCAGCCGCTGAACTTGGCCCTGAGCGTTGTAATCGTAGTGAGTCGTCCGAACAGGCACGGTTGCTCCCGGCGTGGAAGTGACCCGATAGGCCTCGATCTCTCCTACATAGGCGTAATGCCACTGAGCATCCTGCGTGTAGTGACTGCGGATGTTGTGAACCTTGAGATACCGGACCTGTTTCGGATCGAACGTGAACGTGAACAGCTTGTCCGATCCCTGCGCCAGTCCGCTCTGTTCGGCCAGCACGAACCAGTTAGCGCCGTCCACGGATCCGGAAATCGTGAAACCCTCCTGCCAGATCTGCCCGAGATGGCGCGGGGCATACCGGGTGTCGTAGGCGATTTTTCCG
>CAZKNC010000016.1:0-13194 GCA_964553935.1 uncultured Planctomycetia bacterium
GACGAAGCGGGAGAGCGACGGCCGACTTAAGCGAGACGCCTCGCAGGGGCGTCGAGCGGGCCGAGAACCCAACCCCGCTCGCCCCGGAGCGGAGGACGAGACGCAGCCCGGCTCGAACGGCCTGGATAGGGTAGTGATAGTCGATGACTGAGAGTCCGAGTTTGCGGGAGGCGTTTCGGTACTGCCGGTGGTTGACGCGGCAAGCCGGATCTCATTTTTCTCTGAGCTTCGCGCTGCTTTCACCCCAGCGGCGGGTCGGCATGGAGGTTCTCTATGCCTATTGCCGGGCCGTGGACGACGTGGTAGATCAGGGGAATCTTGACGAGCCGAAAGCGCGAGCCCAACTGGCGCTCTGGCGCCGGGAACTGGAGGCCTGCGGCCGGGGATTTCCGACCCATCCCATCGCGGTGGCGCTCCAGTCTGTCCGGGAACGGTTCGATCTTCCGCTGAATGATTTTGAAAAAATTCTGGCCGGGGTGGAGATGGACCTGCGTCCCCGCCGATATGAAGCGTTCGAGGAGCTCAAAAACTACTGCGAGCATGTGGCCTCTGCGGTCGGCCGCGTTTCTGTGCGAATCTTCGGCTGCAGACATCCGGCCCGCGACCGATACGCGCAGGCGCTGGGGATTGCCTTTCAATTGACGAACATTCTGCGGGATGTGGGCGAGGATGCCCGGCAGGGCCGGGTCTATCTGCCTCAGGAGGATCTTCGGCGTTTCGGTGTCACAGAGGACGAACTTCCGGCGCCTGCGGCAAACGATGGTTTTCGACTCCTGATGATGTTTGAATGTGCGCGGGCCCGCGGCTATTTCAAAGCGGCCGGGCAGGCAGCCCGCGAAAGCGGCGAGGGCCGGTTCTTGCTCCCCGCGCGTATCATGGCGGCCGTTTATGGTGAAATCCTTGGAGAGATCGAGCGTCATCCGGCCGAGGTTTTGAGCCGGCGGATCTCGATTCCAAAGGGCAAACAGGTGTATCTGGCGGCAAAATGCCTGCTCACGTCCTCGTTGTAGGCGGCGGTTTCTCCGGCCTGCGGGCCGCGGTTTCGCTGGCGGACGCCGGTTTTCGCGTGACGGTTATCGAGAGCCGCGCGGGTCTCGGCGGCCGGGCGCGATCCTTCACCGATCCGGTTTCCGGGGAGGTCGTGGACAATGGCCAGCACCTTTTCATTGCCGGGTATCGCCGAACGCGTGCTTTTTTGCTCCGGCTCGGCACCGACCGCTGTCTGGCATTCCAGCCCCGTTTAAAGGTTCGTTTCATCCGGCCGGGGGAATCCTTCACGTTTCGATGTCCGCCGCTGCCTTCTCCCCTGCATCTGCTGGCCGGGATGTGGCGCCTGCCGATGCTGAACCCGCGCGATCGATGGGGTCTGCTCCGAATCTGGTTTGACGTGACGCGGGAAGGGAAGAGAGGCGATGAAGAATCGGTGGAGCAGTGGCTGATCCGGCTGGGGCAAAACGATAGAATGCGCACGGACTTTTGGAGGCCCCTGACCGTTGCCGTTTTGAATGAGGAGCCGGAGCGCGCGTCTGCGGCCGGCCTGCAAAGCGTCCTGCGCGTTTTGTTCAAACGACCCGGCCGGGAGTCCGCTCTGGGAATGTCTCGGGTGGGATTAAGTGATCTGTATGCTGCTTCCGCGCGGGAGATCGTTGGGAAGGCGGGGGGGCTGGTGCTTTTGAATCGGCCGGTCAAGGGGCTGTGGGTGAAGGACCGCGCGGCGGCCGGCGTCCGTTTCGCGGACGGGACCGTCCTGGAAGCCGACGCGGTGGTCAGCGCTTTGCCTCCCGCGGTTTTGCGCAGGATTCTTCCGGTCGAAGCCGCGCCGGATCTGGCTGTCTCACTGGACCATTTTCGGATGTCGCCGATCCTGTCGGTCAATCTTTGGTTCGACCGGTGTTTCGCGGGAGGGCCTTTCACCGCTCTGCTGGGCACCCGGTTCCAATGGATCTTTAACAAAGCCGAAATCCTCACGCAGGGTGAAAAATCCGCGCAGTACGTTTCCTTCATTATCAGCGCGGCCTATGACGCCCTGGATCCGCCCAATGAAGAGCTGGTCCGATGGGCACAGGAGGAAATCGGCCGTTGCTTTCCGGAGATGAAGGAGGCGCGCCTGCTTCGTTCGCAGGTGGTTCGGGAGCGTGAGGCCACCGTTTCCCTCGGGGTGGGAATGGAGCGGTTTCGTCCCGGGCCTCGGGGCGGGCTCAAAGGCCTGTTTCTGTCGGGGGACTGGACCGCGACCGGCCTTCCGGCGACCATCGAGTCGGCCGTCGTCAGCGGAGAGCGGGCCGCGCAGGCGGTTGTGGAAGATCTCTGGAAGGAATAAACACCGCCTTTTTTGTGGTAAAATCCATACTCACTCCATGAAGCCCGAAGTCTATCTCCAGCGGCGCCAAGCGCTTGTGAACCGGGCTCTCCATCGGTTTTTGCCGGCTTCCGGCCGTGGACCTGGAGAGATTCATCGGGCCATGCGGTACAGCGTTCTGGGCGAAGGCAAGCGGATTCGCCCGATTCTGCTTTTGGCCGCCTGTGAAGCGGCGGGCGGGACCATTTCCCGGGCCTTGCACGCCGCCTGTTCTTTGGAACTCATCCACGCCTATTCGCTGGTGCACGACGACCTTCCGGCGATGGACGACGACGATTTCCGGCGCGGGAAACCTTCCTGTCATAAAAAGTTCGGAGAAGGAATGGGGGTGCTGGCCGGCGACGCCCTGCTGACGTACGCGTTTGAGCTGCTCACGCGCCGCAGCCGCCACGTGGATGCCTCGGTCCACTTGCGGGTGATTTCGGAAGCGGCCCGGGCCATCGGGACTCGGGGAATGATCGGCGGTCAGGCAGCCGATATCTCAGCGGCGGGAGCCAAGGTAACGCCCTCCGCCGTCGAGGCGATCAATCGGATGAAGACGGGAGCTTTGATCGCCGCTTCCGTGCGAGTGGGCGCTTTGCTGGGAGGAGCCCGGCCCGCCGCTTACCGGGGATTGAGCCGGTACGGCCGGCGGATTGGGCTCGTCTTTCAGTTGGTGGACGATCTTCTGGACAAGGATGGAATGGCCCGCTGCAGATCCGAGCAAACCGTTCGGCGGCGGGCTCAACAGCTGACCCGGCAGGCGATCCGGGATTTGGAACCGTTGGGCCGCCACGCGGAACCGCTGCGGATGCTGGCCCGATTTCTCCTGACGCGAGGTTCATAAAGGATGTCCGACTTGCTGGAGCAGATCAACGAACCGAGTGACTTAAGAAAACTGCGCCCGGATCAGCTGCCGCAGGTGGCCGCGGAAATCCGTCAGCTCATCATCGATAAGGTTTCCAAAACCGGCGGCCATTTCGCCGGGCCTTTGGGCGCGGTCGATCTGGTGGTGGCTCTCCACTATGTGTTCCAAACGCCGGTCGACCAGCTGGTTTGGGATGTCGGCTACCAGGCCTACGCTCACAAGATCCTGACCGGCCGCCGCCAGCGGTTCGGGAGCTTAAGGCAGTGGGGAGGGATCTCCGGATTCCCTCACCGGGATGAAAGCCCTTACGACTTGTTCACAATCGGCCACGGCGGGACGTCCATCTCCACCGCGCTGGGGCTGGCTCGCGCCCGGGACCATGAAGGTTTGCATCACCAGGTGGTGGCCGTCATCGGCGACGGTTCTCTGCCGGAGGGAATGGCGCTGGAGGGCCTCAACCACGCGGGCCACCTGAAAACCAACCTGCTGGTCATCCTCAACGACAACAACATGGCGATCGCCCCGGCCGTCGGGGCTCTGACGCGCTGTCTGAACCGGATCATCACCGACCCGCTGTACAACCGCGTCCGCCGGGAGACGGAAAAAGTGATGTGCCGGATGCCGCGCTTCGGTTTCCGTCTGATCCGGGCCGCCAAGCGGCTGGAGGAATCTTTGAAGAACCTGCTGGTTCCCGGGATTCTTTTTGAAGAGCTGGGATTCCGCTACTTCGGGCCCGTCGATGGCCACAACGTGGATGAGCTGATCAAAACCTTGAACCACCTCAAGGATTTACCCGGCCCCAAACTCCTGCATGTCACGACGGTCAAAGGCAAAGGTTACGCGCCGGCGGAAGCCCAGCAGTGGAAATACCACGGCGTGACGCCGTTCGATCCCCAGACCGGAGAGTTTATCAAGAAGCCCGTGCCTGAAAGCTTCACGCAGCGTTTTGGAAAAACGATGATCCGCCTGGCTCAGGAAGATCCCCGCCTGGTCGCCATCACCGCGGCGATGCCGGATGGAACCGGTTTGGTGGAATACGCCAAGACGCTTCCGGAACAGTTTTACGACGTGGGGATGTGCGAGCAGCACGCGGTGGCTTTCGCGGCGGGACTGGCCCGCGGAGGGATGAAGCCGGTTGCGGCGATCTATTCGACCTTCCTCCAGCGCGGCTATGACCAGGTGGTTCATGACGTCTGCATCCAGAACCTCCCGGTCCTCTTTGCCATGGATCGGGCCGGACTGGTGGGGGACGACGGCATTACCCATCATGGGGTGTTTGACATCGCGTATCTTTCGCCCTTGCCGAGATTCACGCTGATGGCTCCCAAGGATTTGGATGAGCTCGACGCGATGCTCGGATTCGCCGTGGACCATCCCGGTCCGATCGGGATCCGCTATCCGCGGGGCGGCATGCTCCGCTTCCACCCCGAGCTTTCTCTCCGCCTTCCAAGAGAATCCCGTCCGATTGAGCTGGGCAGGCCGGAGCTTCTGACGCGGGGTTCGGATATCGCGATCGTCGCGCTCGGCAGTATGGTTTATCCGGCTCTGGAAGCGGCGGCACTCCTCGAGCAGAAGGGGATTTCCTCGACGGTGGTCAACGCCCGCTTCGTGAAGCCGCTGGACCTGGAACTGCTGACCGAGGTCGCGCATGAGCATCGGGCCATGCTGATCGTGGAAGAAGGCGTTCTGCGTGGAGGATTCGGCATGACGCTGACCGAACAGCTGGAAGGTCTGCGCAACGGCCTGAAGATCCACGTGATGGGCATTCCCGATCGTTTCTTCGAACACGGCAAGCGGGAGATTCTCCTGGAGCAGGCCGGGTTGACGTCGGACGCGATGCAGTCGGCCGCGCAGGAGCTTTTGGAGCGGGGGTCGGTCTATGTCCGGTAGCGTCCGGATCGAAGAAGCGGCCCTCGGCGCCATTGCCCGCGAAGATCTTGAGCGGGCGATTGATTCGGCTTCCGAATTCCTTTTAAGCCGGCAGGCGGACGCCGGTTATTGGTGCGGCGAGCTCGAAGCCGACACCACGCTCGAGTCCGACTCGGTCAAGATGTGGCGTCTGCTCGGGCGGGCCGATCCGGAAAGGGAAGGGCGGCTGCTCCGGACGGTTCTGAAACATCAGGGGCCCGACGGCGGATGGCCCATCTACCAGGGAGGCCCTTCGGAGCTCAACGCGACCGTGAAGGCCTATGTGGCCCTGCGTCTGGCCGGTCATCCCTCGGAGGATCCTCGGCTGGCCAAGGCCGCCGAGACGATCCGCCGGTTGGGCGGGCTGGAGCGGATCAACAGCTTTGAAAAGGTTTATCTGGCCCTCTTCGGCCTCTATCCCTGGAGCCAGGTTCCGGCCCTGCCTCCCGAAGTGATGCTTCTTCCCAAGTGGTTTCCTTTCAATATCTATGAGATCGCGTACTGGTCCCGCACCATTCTGATTCCTCTGGCGGTGATTTACGCCAAACGCCCGGTCTGGCTGAAGGTCCCATTCACCGTCGATGAGCTTTGGCTCCAGCCCGACGTCCAGCGGGCGAAGATCACCAATTTCCAAAAGGGAGGAGCCGGGTGGAGGCTGTTTTTCCTGGCGGCCGACCGGTTCCTGAAGTGGCACGAATCGTGGGCGTGGAAACCCTTTCGGCAAAAAGCCCTTCGCGAAGCCGATCGATGGATGTCCGATCGCATGGTCGAAACCGACGGTCTGGGGGCTATTTTTCCGGCGATGGTCAACGCGGTGTTCGCGCTCAAGGCGCTGGGCTACGAGGATGGAGATCCTTTATTCGAGCGGTCGGTCGCCGAGGTGGCCCGCCTGGAGTTGTCCGACGGCGAAGGCGGTTTGAAGGTCCAGCCTTGTTATTCTCCGGTGTGGGACACTGCGCTGGCGCTGTACGTGCTGGGAAAAACCGGCCGGCCGGAGATCCGTCCCTCTCTGGAGAACGCCGCCCGCTGGCTGCGGGAAGTTGAAATCCGCGTGTGGGGCGATTGGCGGGTTAAGAACCCCAAGGGAAGCCCCGGCGGCTGGGCGTTTGAATTTCGGAATCCTTTTTATCCGGACGTGGATGACACCGCTCAGGTTCTGCTGGGTTTCCAGGCTCTGCATGGCAAGGCGGCCGCTTATTCGATCGGGGCTTTCAGCCGGGGTTTGGACTGGATGCTCAGCATGCAGAACCGGGATGGAGGCTTCAGTTCGTTCGACAAGGACAATACCTGCCTGCCGCTCAATCACTTTCCGTTCGCCGACCACAACGCCATGCTGGACCCGTCGGCCTGCGACATCACGGGACGGATCCTGGAGCTGCTGGCCGCGTCCGGATTCCAGCGCAGTCATCCGTCGGTCGCCCGCGCGGTGGAATTCCTCTCCCGAACTCAGGAGGCGGATGGAACTTGGTTCGGCCGCTGGGGCGTCCATTACCTCTATGGAACCTGGCTCGCGGTGCGCGGCCTGAAAGCTGTGGGCGAGCCCATGGAGAGTGTTCGATACCAGCAGGCGGGCCGGTGGCTGATCAACCGCCAGAACCCCGATGGCGGGTGGGGGGAGAGCTGCGCCGCGTACGACAATCCTTTGGCGAAAGGCAAGGGGGCCTCCACCGCTTCTCAGACTGCTTGGGCGCTGATGACCTTGATGTCTTTGGAAATGATTTCCCATCCGGCATTCGAGCGGGGACTGAAGTTTCTTCTCACTTCGCAGCAGCCGGACGGCAACTGGGCGGAAGAACCTTTTACGGGAACCGGATTCCCGCGCGTTTTTTATCTCCGGTATCATCTGTACCGGACCTATTTCCCGCTTCTGGCTTTGCTGGAAGCCCGACAATTTTTTAAGGAGTAGAGGATGGCGATTTCGTGGCGGCAGGGGCTGGCGGTCGCCGGCTATGTGTTCGGCCAGAAGATGAAAAAGGTTGAAAAGTATCCGCTGGTGCTCATGCTGGAACCGTTGTTCCGGTGCAATCTCGAGTGCGCCGGCTGCGGCAAGATCCAGTACCCGGAGGATATTCTCCGCAAACGCCTCTCCGCGCAGGAATGCGAAGACGCGGCCCTGGAATGCGGAGCGCCGGTTGTTTCCATCGCCGGAGGGGAGCCGCTGATCCATCCTGAAATGCCCGAGATCGCCGAGCGTCTGATCCGCCGCCGGAAGTTCATCTACCTCTGCACCAACGCCATTCTGCTGACCCGCGAACTCAAGAAGTACAAGCCGTCGCCCTACTTCCGGTTCAGCGTCCACCTGGACGGCCTGGAGGAAACCCACGACAAATCGGTTTGCCGCAAGGGGGTCTTCAAGCAGGCGGTGGAAGGCATTCGCGCGGCGAAGGAAGCCGGTTTCTCGGTTTCCACGAACACCACGATCTTTTTGGGGGCGGATCCGGCGGAATTCCGGAGGATGTTCGATTTCGTGACCGATCTGGGGATCGACGGCATGATGATTTCGCCCGGCTACCCCTATGAGAAGGCGCCCGACCAGGAGCATTTTCTCCAAAGGGAACAGACCAAGGCCCTCTTCCGCCGGATCCTGGATCACGCGGACCCGCGCTGGCGGTTCAACCACTCCTCGTTCTTCCTGGAGTTCCTCCGCGGAGAGCGGGAATATCAGTGCACGGCCTGGGGGAACCCGACGCGCAACGTTTTTGGATGGCAGAAACCCTGCTATCTGATGAGCGACGGCTACGTGAAGACGTTCCGGGATCTGATCGACGAAACGCCCTGGGAACGGTACGGAACGGGACGGGATCCCCGCTGTGCCGACTGCATGGTGCACTGCGGATATGAACCTTCCGCGGTTTCGGACGCGACAAGCTCGTTCAAAAATATGATTCGCGCGCTCAAGCCCGTGGGCCGTGGTTAAATCGGAATGAGCGCTTCCGCCGGCACACTGGCCGCGGCAGAGAGCTGTCTGGAGGCGCTGAAAGCGCGTGGATTCGATTTTTTCTGCGGCGTGGCCGATTCCACCCTTGCCTCTCTTTTGGAGGAGCTTTTCGGCGATCCGGCGGGCTATCAGGGAGCGGCTCGGGAGGACCTGGCGGTGGGAATGGCTTCCGGCGCTTATCTGGCCGGCCGATGGCCCTGTGTTCTCATGCAGAATTCCGGACTGGGCTATTGCCTGAACGCCTTGACCTCCTTGAATCTGATCTACAAGATCCCGCTTTTGATGATCATCGGCTACCGCGGGCATGACGGAAGGGACGCCCCGGAGCATCGGGTGATGGGCGCGCATTGCGAGGCGCTCCTCAAGGAAATTGGAATTCCGGTTTGGGTGGTCAAAGATCCGGAGCAGCTTCTGGAGTCCATCGGGCGGGCGGATGACGCGATGCGCCGAGAGCGCCTGCCGGCTGCGCTGCTGATCCAGCCGGGGGTGGTGGGATGACGACGCGCGAGGCGATCGAAATCCTCGCCGGTTTCCTGAAGGACGAGCTGGCCATCGGCACGACCGGCTTCACCTCCAGGGATCTGCAGGCCTGCGGGGATCGCGCCGGCAATTTCTACATGATCGGTTCCATGGGGCTGGCTTCTTCGATCGGGCTGGGGGTCGCACTGCATCGCCCGAACCGCACCGTTGTGATTTTCGACGGGGACGGATCGGTGCTGATGGGGTTGGGTGCTTTGCCGACGGTCGGCTCTTTGCGTCCGGCCCGCTTCATTCACGTGGTGTTCGACAATGAAGTTTTCGCTTCTACGGGAAATCAGCCCACTTGTTCAAGCCGGGTCGCTTTGGATCAGCTCGCGAAGGCGTCGGGGTATCCCCTGGTGCGGCGGGCCGACTCTCCGGACGAGCTTCGAGCGGCCTGGCATGCCCTGCGCGGAGGCAAAGGGCCCTCTTTTTTACTGGTGAAGTGCCTCCCCAACGAGGGGAAGCCGACCGAGCGGGTTCGTCGAACGCCGGAAGAGATCACGACGCGATTCAGGGAGGAAACGAATGCCTCGTCCTAAGAGGAAAGAAGCGGGCAAGGGCAGGAGCGCTGTGAGCAAACGGCTGGCCCAATGGGTCGCGCGAAGAGCGGTGCGGCGCAGAGCCGCCCGGAGAAGGATCACGCGCGCCCGGCGGTTCGTTCATTCTCAGCCGAAGTTCGCCAAACCGATGATCAAGAAAGAAGAACCCGTTCTTCCTCCCAAGGAATCGCCGCCGCCCCGGCCGGCCGGGAAACGCCAGATCCTTCTTTGCCCGGGGCCGGTCAACACTTCCGCGCACGTCCACGCCGCACTGGGTGGGCCCGATCAGTGCCATCGGGAGCCGGAATTCACCGAGCTCCTGCAGACGATCCGGGTCAAGCTCGTTCACGCCTTGGGGCTGGATCACCGGTACTCCGCGGTTTTGATCAACGGTTCGGGAACCGCCGCGCTGGAAGCGGCGGTGCTTTCCTCGGTCGATCCGGGGCAGAAACTGCTGGTCATCAACAACGGGGTGTACGGTTCCCGGATCGCGCAAATCGCCCGTATTCACCAGATTCCTCTGGTCGAAGTTCGTTCTCCTATCACGGAACAGCCCGATTTGACCCGCGTGTCCGCCGCGCTCAAGCGCGACACGCACATCGGGGCCGTGGCGATGGTCCACCACGAAACCTCCACCGGTCTGCTCAACCCGGTGGAAGAAGTGTGTGCGCTGGCCAGAAAATCCCGGAAGCGCTTTCTGGTGGACGCCATCAGCTCCGTGGGCGGGGAGCGGCTCGATTTCTCGAAATCCAACATCGGGTTGTGCGTGGGCTCCGCGGGGAAATGCCTTCACGGGGCTCCGGGATTGTCGTTCGTGTTGGTGGCGCAGGAGGAGACGCCCCGGCTCGCGAAACTGAAGGCGCGCTCCCTGTATCTGAACCTCACGCTTCATTTCAAGTCACAGGAAGCCGGAGAACCGCCGTTCACGCCGGCGGTGCCGCTGGTGGCCGCGTTCGGAACGGCTCTGGATGAATTGGTTCGGGAAGGGGTCAAGGATCGGATCCAACGGTATCGCGAGCGAGCCATTCTGCTGCGGACCGCGTTCAAAAAAATGGGCCTGAAATTCCTGTTGGATGAGCGGGTGATGTCCAACAGTCTGACGGCTCTCTGGGTTCCGAAGGAAAAAAGCTACGACGCGCTCCATGGAGCGCTGAAAAAAGCCGGCTACATCGTGTACGCGGGCCAGAGCGAGCTCAAAGGCAAGATTCTTCGGGTGGCTCATATGGGTCAGCTGCTGCAGGCGGACCTGAAAGGTTTTCTGCAGGTTCTCAAGGATGTCGTGGTTTCCGCTTAACGCCGCGCTGGGGCGGCGGATCGTCCCCTGGTTCGTCCGATTCGGAATGAGCGCCAACCAGGTGACGCTTCTTTCGCTGGCCGCGGGCGCTGCCGGGAGCGCCGCTTTTCTGCAGGCGGGGCGGATGGGAATGGTGCTGGGCGCGGTCGGTTTCCTGGCGGCCAATGTTTTGGACGAATGTGACGGCACGGTCGCGCGCGCGACCGGTACCAGCAGCGGATTCGGAAGCTGGCTGGACACCGTGGTCGGCTGTCTGGTCCACATGGTGTTTTTCCTTTTCAGCGGGCGGGGTTTCAGCCGCCAGCTGGGTCAGGGGCTGTGGGCTCTGCTGGGAGGATGGGCCGCGCTGGGAGTGTTGATGTCCACGGCGGCTTACGTGATCAGCCAATCGGTGGTTCGTGGAAAAGAAGGATTGCGCCATCCGGATCCTCCACGGCCCGCTCAGAAAGGCCGATTCGAATTCCTCAAAGGTTTGCTCAGGACCGATTTTTCCATTGTCGTGCTGGGAGCGGTTCTTCTCGGTTTTCTTCCCTGGATCCTGTGGGGAGGCGCGATCGGTTCCTTCCTGTTCTGGATCCCTTCCGATCTTTGGATGGCGGCTCGTTTTCGACGGGGAGATGCGGCGTGAAGCTTTCGAGCCGATCCCTCCGTTGGATCGGGCTCACCGTGGGGATCGGTCTTTTCGCATGGGTGTTGGCTCAATCGGATCTGGCGGCGGTGTGGGGAATGGTGCGTCAGGTCCATTGGCGGTTCCTGCTGGTTTTGGCTTTTTACGCGGTGATCTTCGGCCTGGATACGTTCGGCTGGCATTACACGCTGCGGCCTTCCGCGCAGGCGCGCGTGCCGTGGAACCGCCTGTTTCGGATGCGGCTGGCCGGCGAAGCGGTCAATTACGTGACCCCGGCGGCGTCCATCGGCGGCGAGCCGGTCAAAGCGGTGCTGTTGTTCCGCCGGTTCGGCGTTCCGATGGCCGAAGGGATGGCTTCGGTGGTGGTGGCCAAGACCACCTTTGCTTTGAGCATGCTGCTGTTCGTGGCGGTCGGTTTGGGGATTGCGGCGGCCACCCAGCCTTTGCCGGCTCACCTTTTGAGATGGGTCTGGGGCGTGCTGGGGGGGCTGGCTTTCCTGCTGACGCTGTTCGTGATCGTGCAGTTTCTTCAGCCGTTCCGGCGGTTCGCCAAACTGCAGGAATGGGACCAGGCGATTCGCTCCCTTTATCTGCGGTCTCCGGGCGCGGTGTTCTGGTCGTTCGGGTTTCATTTCCTGGGCTGGCTGGCCGGGGCTTTCGAGGTTTATTTGATCCTGCATTTCCTGAAGATGCCGATCTCTTTCTCGACGGCGTTTTCCATCGAGGCTTTTTGGGTTCTTCTGCGCAGCGGCGCGTTCATGATCCCGGCTTCTCTCGGAGCCAGCGAAGGAATCCTTCTGTTTGTCTGCGCCGGTTTCGGCGTCAGCGCGGTGGCGGGCCTGGCCTTAGGGCTCGTGCGCCGGGCCCGGGAGTTGGCTTGGACCGGTCTGGGACTGCTGGAATTTTCCAAAGGATGAACCTCGTCACCGGGGCGACCGGTTTCGTCGGAAGCCACGTGGTAAGGACCTTGCTGGCGAAGGGAGAGAGGGTCCGCGTCCTCACGCGGCCTGCCAGCTCTCTGCGAAACCTGGAAGGCCTTCCGGTCGAACGGGTCACCGGCGATTTGGTTGAGCCGATCTCATTGCGCAGCGCCGTGCAGGGCTGCCGGCGCGTTTATCACCTCGCCGCCGATTACCGGCTTTGGACGCGCAATCCGTCTGAGCTGTACCGCAGCAATGTGGAGGGAACCCGAAACCTCTTGGAAGCCGCACAGTCGGCGGGCATCGAGCGGATGGTGTACACCTCCACCGTGGGGGCCCTCGCCGCGAACTCCAACGGGCATCCCACCGATGAACAGACGCCGGTCCGGCTGGCCGATATGATCGGCCATTACAAGCGTTCGAAATTCTTGGCGGAAGCGGAAGTGGTTTCGGCGGCCCGGCGCGGTGTCCCCGTGGTGATCGTGAATCCATCCACTCCGGTGGGTTCCCGGGACGTAAAGCCCACACCGACCGGACAGATGATCGTTGATTTCTTGAGCGGCCGCATGCCCGGCTACGTGGACACCGGCTTGAACTTGGTCGATGTCGAGGACGTGGCCGAGGGGCATTGGCTGGCGATGGAACGGGGCCGGACCGGAGAACGCTATATTCTCGGGAACCGGAATCTCGGCCTGCGCGAAATCTTAGAGATGTTGGCTTGGATCAGCGGCCGGCCCGCTCCGCGGATCCGGCTTCCCATGCCGGTGGCCATGGGAATTGCCGTGGTCAGCACCGGCTGGAGCTGGATAACCGACCGGCCGCCTCGCGTTCCGCTGGAAGCGGTTCGAATGTCGCGCAAGAAAATGTTTTTTGATTCTTCCAAGGCGCTGCGGGAGCTGGGTTTGCCTCAGCGGCCGGTGGAAGAGGCGCTGGAAAAAGCGGTTCGCTGGTTCCGCGATAACGGCTACGTTGGCTAAAATTCTTGTCGCGGCCGCGGTCCCGCATGAGCTGGCGGCTTTTCGGAGAGTTCAGAAAGGCCTGCTCTGCATCACGACCGGCATGGGGCCGCGCGCGGGCCGCGCGGTGGGGGACATCCTGCGTCGAGAGTCCGTCTCCTGCGTGGTGAGTGCCGGTTTTGCCGGCGGAGCCCGCCGAGGATTCCGGAATGGAGACCTGGTGCTCGCTTCCGAGGTCATCGAGGAGTCCTCCGGCCGGCGGCTGAAACCCTCGGTGGAGCCG
>CAZKNC010000017.1:0-5608 GCA_964553935.1 uncultured Planctomycetia bacterium
CGGATTGCCTCGATCGATCCGGGCAGAAAACGGAACTTTCGCCAGGAAGTGATGTAGCGTTCCCGCGGTGGGACGTTGATCACGCCGTCGCGGTCCAGGAAAACGGCCGGGCGGCGGGTGCGGATCGAGGAAGCGGTCAAGGGACGCTGGCGAGGTTTGCCTTGATTTTGGTGCGCCAGTAGTTCAGCAGATCCTCCAAGGTTTTGGTCAGCGGAATCGTGGGGTTCCAGCCGGTTTGCTTCCGGAATTTCGTGCAGTCTCCCCGCAGGATCATCACGTCGCTTGGACGCATTCGCTGGGGATCCGCCTGGACCGAAATCTTCTGCCGGGAGAAACCCAGCAGAATGTCCAGGACCTCGCGGATGGTCACGTCCTTTCCGGAACAGAGGTTGTACACTTCTCCGGGCTCCCCTTTTTCCAGCGCCAGCCAGTAGCCGCGGGTGATGTCCCGAACATCGGTGAAATCGCGCCGCGCGTCCAGGTTGCCTACGTGAATCACCGATTCCTGAATCCCCGCTTCGATCAGCGCGATTTGTTTGGAGAAATTGGAGGTGGCGAACACCTCGCCCCTGCGGGGCCCGGTGTGATTGAACGCGCGGGTCCGCACGATCGGCATTTGATAACTGCGCGCGTATTGGTAGCCGAGCAGGTCCTGGGCCACTTTGGAGACTGCGTAGGGGGACAAGGGCCTCAAGGGGCTGGTTTCCACCAGAGGCAGTTCGTTCGGAAGCACCAGGCCGTATTCCTCTGAAGATCCGGCGATCTGAATCTGCGGATTCAAGCCGCATTCCCGAACCGCTTCGAACAGGTTGATCTGGCCCACGGTATTGGTGGTCATCGTCTCGGAGGGGGCGCTCCAGGACATCGGCACGAAGGATTGGGCCGCCAGGTGGAAGATTCGCTCCGGCTTGACGGTGGAGATTACATGGCGGATCGACGCGGCATCGCGCAAATCGCATTCGTAAAGCTTGATCCGGTCGCGCAGGTGCTCGATATTGTCGGTCTTGCTGCGCCAGCGCAGCGTTCCGAAAACCTCGATTCCGTCCTGCGCCAACAAGAACTCGGTGAGGTGACTTCCTACAAAACCGGTAATCCCGGTAATGAGGATGCGCATGAGGCCTCCTTTTCCCAGACTTTCGTCCACTTCAGGAAATGAACAAAACTGTAAAGAGCCGCGAACAGCAGCCCGGCCGTGCCTTCCCGCCAGCCCTGCTTCTTCACGTAAATCTTCCAGAAGAGTTTAACCGGTTTCCGGGTCATTTGGTAGCGCAACAAATGTTCGGGTATCACGCCATGTTCCTCTAGGATCTGCCGGGCTTCGAGTGTGGTGTATCGATTCTGGCGGTCGACGAATTCTTCCAGCGATAGGAACGGTTCGTGGCAGACGCCGGTTTTTAACTTTCCGACGGATCCGCTGACCAGCAGTTTTTCATGCACGCGGCCCTCGTAATGGGCTTTGCCCTTTTGAAACAGGTGGAGCGAGTCGTGATCCCACCCTCCGTATCGCATCAGCCGTCCCAGAAAGACATTCTGCCTGCGGAACTTATACGCGGCGTAGGCAGGCGGTTCGCGGAGCAGTTTTTCCAGGTCAGCGCGGAATTCCACGGTGACCACCTCATCGGCGTCCAGCTGCAGGATCCAATCTCCGGAGGCCTGTTCCGTGCCGTGATTGCGCAGATGGCCGAAATCATCAGAGGTCAGGTCGGTCACGATCTTGGCGCCGGCTTGCTGGGCTTTTCCCACGGTTCCGTCGGTGGAACCGCCGTCCACCACGACGATCTCGTCCACCCACCGCAGGGAGGCCAGGCAGGAGTCGATTTTATCGGCCGCGTTCTTGGTGAGGATGACGGCAGAAAGTTTGAGCTGGCCGGGTCTGGGAACCGTTCGTGCTGAGCCTGTCGAAGCATGAACGGCACGCCCTTCGACAAGCTCAGGGCGAACGGAATTTTTCGCGTGCCAGTACTTGGCGTAGCTCAGCAGCTGGTACAGTCCCGCGTAGATCGACACGATAAATCCCAGCGCTCCGTCTTTGTGCGCTTTCTTCGACCACCAGGAGCGCCGGAACCGGTCGACAGTCCTCCAAAGCCCTCGCCGCAGACTCATCTTCCGTCCATCGGTGAGCCATTTCCGGGCTTCCAGCGTGGTCTGCCGGTTCAGCTTGCCCAGGAAATCGGCCAGATCCCGGTAGGAATAATGAATCAGATCCTGGGTCAGCGCGCCGGAGTCCGAATCCATGAACGCGCGCGGATGGACCTCGCTTTCCTCGTACCGAAATTTATCTTTCCGGAACAATTTGAGCTGGGGGCTGGGGTACCACCCTCCATGGCGGACCCACTGCCGTCCGATGAAGTTCCGGCGAGGCACCGTGTAGCCGTATAGCTTTGGATCCGGACCTGCGCGCAGCAGCGCGAGGATCTCGTCACGGAGCTGGGGGGTGATCCGCTCATCAGCGTCGAGACTGAAAACCCAATCGTAGCGGGCCTGAGCGTAGGCGAAGTTCCGGTGCCGGCCTTCAATGTCCATCTTGCGGCGGATGATCCGGTCGGTGAACTGCCGCGCCACTTCCACGGTCCGGTCGGTGGATTCATCGTCCACGATAACGATTTCCCCGGCCCATGCGGCCGAATCCAGGCATTCCCTGAGCCGGGCTTCTTCGTTCTTGGTAATGATGACTATGGAGAGCGGGATAGATTCCGGCATTCGTTCAGGATTCCTTCGGATGAAGTTCCTTCCAGGATTCGCGCGTGATGCAAAATGCTCCAGCGGATCAGCCACCGGCGCCAAACCGGATCGGCGGTGAGGACTGCCGTAAAAGGTTTTTTTCGCTTGGAAAGAAGCCGCCACCCGGCCTGGATTCTCCAAAATCTGGAATCGACATCTATCCGGGTTATTTGGGCCTGCGTGGGAAGGGGGCTGAACGGAGTCTCCCGAGGAACGATCAGGGTGACCCAATGCCCTTCCTTGGCCAACTGCGCGGCTGTTTCCAGTCGGGTTTCCCTCTGATCGGACGGAACGGAAGCTAAATCCATCAGCACGCGCAGGTTTTTTCCCCACCGCCGTTGAAATCGCCGGCGGTTCTCTTCGAACTCCTTTTCCCACCCGGGCAGCTCCCGGAAGCTGACCTTTTCTTCATGATAGACGTAAGCTCCGCCGGCACGCACGCAGAGCTTTCCCGCCTCCCGGACCCGCCGGGAAAGATCGTCGTCATCGAAGTTGCCCATCCCGTAGGCCTCATCCAGCAGACCCACCTGGTCGAACAGGGATCGGCGAGCCAGCAGGCAGAAGCCCAGCGCGGTGGTCAACTCAGTCCAACGGCCCGACTGCTCGCGCAGAGAGCGGGCATATGTTTCCAACGGCGTTTTTCCCGCGTGGAACCCCAGCGAATTGCTGGTCGGATTCACTAACCCAATGCGCGGATCGGATTCTCCAACGCGGATCATTTCCTCCAGCCAGCCGGCCGTTACCACCGTATCGTTGTTCAAAAGGCAGACCCACGGAGCCCGAGAGGCCCGGATTCCCTGGTTCACCGCTTGGATGAATCCCCGGTTTTCGGCGTTGTGCACCAGTTGGACCGGCACCGGGCTGTGAGCGGCGAACTCTCGGAGGTAGCCGCGGGTCGGGGCTTCACTGCCGTTGTCGATCAGGATCAGCCGGATGGGCCCGCTTTCCTTCAGAACGCTTTCCAGGCAACGCTCGGTCCGTTCCCGCTGGTTCCAAATGGGAATAATGATATCGCAGGCCGACTCAGGGGATGACATCGAGGGAGTAATAAGGATGTTTCCGGAGGATTTCCGGGAAATCATTCGGAGCGACCTCATGGGCTTTCGGAAACTTCGGTGGATCCACCGGGTGGATATTCGTCATCTCCCGGTCGGAAGGCCATCGCTCCCAGACGTTCCGGACCCACTCCTGCGGGATTTCATGCGCGTGGCTGAACGTCCGGAATTTATCTTTCATGGCTTGGGCGCTGCGGGCGTAAGAAAAGTGATAGAAAACCGCCTCCTCCGGCGGGAATTCATAGAGAGCTCCCAAGCTGTTGGTTTCGTTCTGGCCGGTGAACCGCAGCGGATAAGGGATCTTGAGGCCCAGAAGGTTCCGGTGCCGCGTCAGCCGGAAAATTCGGCGCGGTCTCCAAGACATCTCCTGGGCCGGGATCCGGTACCGGAATGAACGCCAGAAGATGTGGCACTTGATGATGAAGGTCCCGACCTTTGGGCAGGCCGCGATTCCCTTCCGGATGTTTTCAAGATGATCGGCGCGATAGACTTCGTCGCCGTCCACCAGCCAGTAATAATCCATGCCGTCCGCCAGGCAGAGTTTCAAGCCGGCGTTGCGGTGGTCGACTTCGGAAGCCCAAACGTCTTTCACCGAAGTGATCTTGTCCGGATAGGCGCGAGCCAGCTCATCCACGATCGTTTCGGTGCCGTCCGGTTTCGACTGTTCTCGCGCCGACGGATTGTAGGCGTCGTAAGGGGCTTTTCCCAGCAGGATATAAACCCGCGTCACGGCCGGCAGGATGGCCTCCACCGCGACACGGAGGTATTCCCTTTCGTTGTACACGCAGAAGACGGCGGCGATGTTCATGAGGGCCGCTCTTCCAAGGGCCGGCCGGCGGCGTATTCGGCCTGAACCACGTACAGCGGCCTTCCCTTCACCTCATCGAATAAAACAGCGATATACTCGGAAAGCAGAGCCAGCACCAGCGATTGGACCGATCCCATCATCCCCAGCAGTGTCGTGAAGGTTGCCCAGCCGGGAACGGCCAGATCGGTGAAAAGGCGGATCAGAACAGCGGTGAATCCCACGGAAAACAGGATCAGACTAAAGACCAGCGACACGAAACTGGCCCAGCGCAGCGGTGCTTTGGAGAAAGAGACCAGCGCCATACGGGCCAACCGAAACAAGCCGGCGATTCCCACCTTGCTTTTTCCGTACGGCCGAATCGGCCGCACGTAGGGCACGAAGACCTGATTCCCTCCCGCCCAGGCCCTGAGGCCCGCGAAGAAGCGCTGCCGCTCCGGCAGGCGGCGAAGCAGTTCCGCGACTCGGTGATCCATCAGGCCGAACGTGCCCACCTGCTTGGGGACCGGCGTTTCAGCGAGGCGTCCCAGCAGTCCGTAGAACAGCGTGGTCCCTGTTTTTTGGAGAAGGCCTTCTTCTCTGCTTTCACGCAGCGCGTAGACCACGTCGGCCCCTTCCCGCCATTTTTGAAGAAGCCGAGGGATCAATTCCGGCGGATCCTGAAGATCTCCATCCAGCGTGGCCACGGCCTCTCCGTGCGCCGAAAGCAGCCCGGCCTGCAGCGCGGCCATATGCCCGAAATTTCGCGAAAGCCGGACGATGCGCAGTTCCGGATGCTGTCGGCTGAGTTCCAGCAGACGGTCCAGGGTCTGATCCCGGCTGCCGTCGTCCACCACGATGACTTCGAAGGTTTCCCGGAGCTCGCGACAGGTTTGGAAAATCCGACGGATCAATTCACGGACGGTTTCCTCTTCATTGAAAAGCGGAACGACCACCGACAGAGTCGGCGTCCAGGAGGCGGAGGGGGTTCTTGTGGGGGTGTTTGTTTTTTTTTTGTGTTTTTGTGGTTTTTTTTTTTTTTTTTTTT
>CAZKNC010000017.1:5618-12477 GCA_964553935.1 uncultured Planctomycetia bacterium
GTCTCATCCTTTTTTCCCCTTTTGAAGAAGCGCGATCAGGCTCACACCGCAAGCGAATCCGGACCCGCGGTTTCTTTTCAGTTGATTCACCAGCACATCGGCTTCGGCGGAAAGAACGCGCGCGAGCGCGCGATTCAGCCAGGGCGGCGGAAGGCGGAAATCGGTCTGGGCTTCCCCGCTCGTATGCCCGCGGAAGCGGGTCCATAACCGCACGCAGCGGACGATCGGATACAGCCGGCTGTTGTAGTGCGAAACCAGCCGCGGGGTCACCGGCTGATCCTTCCAAAGCTCTTCCAGTTGAGTGCGGCTGTACCGCCGGAAATGACCGAAACTGATGTCATGAGGGCTCCAAAGCTCCATGCCGGCCGGCACCGTCAGCAGCAGGTATCCGCCCGGGCGAAGCGCTGAAACCAATTGGGAAAAAAAAGAGCGGTCTTCCTGAATATGTTCCAGCACGTCCATGACGAGAAGCAGGTCGGGAGGACTGGGCAGAGAAGAGAACGCTTCGCGCAGATCTCCCGCTTGGAACCGGGCCGGAGGGTGGCTCTCTCGTGCCAGGCGCACCGCCTCGTCCGAGGGATCCCAGCCGTAGCAGGCGTAATCCCCCGCGAAAGAGGCCAGATTCCCACCCGTGCCGCAGCCGACATCCATCAGGATGGAGCGGGCACCAGGCGGAAGCACTTGATGGACCAGCCGGCGGACGATCTCCCTCCGGCCGGTGAACCACCAGTGGGTCTCTTCCATTCGGTTATGAAGATGAAACTGTTCTGTTTGCATCTGGAATCAGTTTTTTTGGAAGACTCGGACCGGAGGAGCCGAACGGTCGGACCGAAATCGATGATAACCGGGATCGGGCCGATTCTGCCAGGGAATATCGGGAGCGTCAAGAAGGATCTCCCGGTAGCCGGTTTGGATCCGGCGAAAATAAGCCGATTCCAAAAATCCGGCTGGAAGCCAATCCCGCCGCAGGATGATCCAGTCCGGGAATGTTTCACGGGCAAAATCCTCCGTCCGGAACATCGGTTCAATCCGCAGACGCGGTGTATAGAACAAAAGCGTATGCTCTTCGTAGGGGATTTTCACGGTTTGCCCGGGCTTCGCTTGATTTTTCAGCAGTTCCACCACGCCGTCCATCGGCCCGCGGTACCGGTGCGTCAGTTCGCCCAGAAACTCCGCTTGAAGCGATCGGACCGGCGAGCCGGGCTGCAGAAAGATCGCGGCGCCCGCCAGCAGCCAGCCGGTTTTTGGATGGTTTCGAATCCATCCTCGCAGGAGGAAGGCGTGGATCAGGAGGATCCAGGGAATCAGATGGATCAAATACCGGAAATGGCGCTGTTTCGGTCCGAAAATTAGGAAAAGCAGGCCCGCGGCCAACAGGCAGGCGGCCAGTTTCCAGGTCTGCCGTGTCGGCGAGCCGGGTTCGCCCAGAAGGGTTTCGCGGCGCGGTTTCCAGAAGAAGAAGACCACGGCCCAAAAAACCACCGGGAGCAGGTATTTGTTGATCTGCCGAAAATAAAACTGGGCGTGATGGGAGATCTCTTCCCAAACGAAACTCCCGTGGTGCTGTCCGGCTTGCAGATAGAAAGCGAAAGGCAGAACGCAAACGAAGACCACGAAGGCGGTCCACGCCAGCCGCCGGAGGACCTTCGGCGGCTGGCGGGTCAGAAGCACGTGAAGCGCCAGCCCCAGCAAGAGCGGCACAAAAACTCCGTGATTGACGTGAAAGAGCAGCAGCAGCGTGCCGAACAGTTCCGCCCCGGCCCAGCGGCGGCCTTGAAGAAGCCGAACGTAGGCCCAGACCACCCACAGCGACATGAAAACGGAAGGCCCGTAATAGCGGCACTGCCGCATGTGAAGAATGAAAGGAATGGAAACCGTGAGCAAAAACGCGGTCCAGCGGGCTAGCGATCGGTCCGCGGTCAGGCGTTTCACCAATCGGGCGGCCAGCCCAATGGAGAGCAGGCCCAGCAGAGCCGAGGGCAGCCGGGCTGCCGTCGTGTTTTCTCCCAGCAGCCAAAAAGATCCGGCCGTCAGATAGAACGTTGCCCAGGGGTGATAGGTCCAAGCTCCTTCCCGAGTAACGGCCAGCGCTGGATTGACCCGATTGAGCCCGTCGTCCGCTTGGGGAGTTCCAAACCGCAGGGTGTTGCGTCCCAATACGGCCGATTCGGCTTCGTCCTGCCAAAGAACCCCATTGTCCAATCGCGGGAGCAGCAGCAGCGCAGCGAGCCCCAGCAGGAGCACCAGCACCGGATCCAAACGGATTTTAATCGGCATTCAGAAGCTCCCGCGCGGTCTGGGTCACCTGATCGATGGAAAGCAGTTTCAAACAAGCGCTGTCCCAGGGGCACGGCGGGAAGCGAAATCCGCGGTAGCAGGGCCTGCAGGCCAGCCCCAACGCGGCCACACGGTGCAGAGAGGCCTGCTCCGGCTGGGGGTAGGGCCCATAGACGGACGCGTCGACCGGACCGCAGATCGACAGGGTCCGGCTTCCGACTGCGGATGCCAGGTGCATGGGACCGCGGTCGTTTCCCAGCACCAACCGGCATCTTCGCAGAAGGCCCGCCAGCAATGGAAGAGTGGGTGCCGGTGAGACAAGGATCGGGTCCGATCGCATGGTCCGCGCGACCGATTGCAGGAGGACCCTTTCCGAATCGTCCCCGAACAACAGGGGTTTGAGCCGGTATGAAACGGCTAAACGATCCGCGGTTTCGGCAAACCTCTCCGGCGCCCATTGTTTGAACCGAGCGTTTTCTCCCCAGCTGGCTCCGCCGCCCGGCACGATTCCCAGGAGCGTGTTTCCAGCCAGGCCTCGATCGGCCAGCCAGCGTTCGGTTTCCTGACCGACTGAAGCGGGCAGTCGGAGCTGTATGCTGGACCGCGTCGGCGCAGCCAGGCCGATTTTGGGCAGCAGACGCAGGTATTCCTCCGGCACCGGCTGGCGGTGGTATCCGGTCACGGGGATGGAGTCCGTGAGA
The DNA here is from genome assembly GCA_964553935.1 of uncultured Planctomycetia bacterium. Taxonomy (GTDB): domain Bacteria; phylum Omnitrophota; class Gorgyraeia; order 1-14-0-20-64-10; family 1-14-0-20-64-10; genus CAZKNC01. The sequence continues at coordinate 8,597 of CAZKNC010000017.1, forward strand.
AACCTGCCCCGCTCTCGGTAGTTCAAACCGATCCGCTGAGGGATGCCGGCGATCCAGGCCAGGAATCCGACCTGCCAGCCCAGCGAAAGATCCAGCAGAAAATCGAACCGTTCTTTACGGATCGAGTCTGCGGCCGTCCTAAACGCTTCCCACCCTTCGCTGCGGGATCGCCGCCAGGCCGAACGGAGCTCCAGAGGCCGATGCCAATTCAATTCCGGCCAGACGGAAATCAGCTCGAGGGTCCGCCGGTTGCCCCCATAGCCGAGAAAAGCCTCCGGCCGCTGCCGGCGGATCTCCTGAACCAGCGGCAGAGAGAAAAGCACGTCCCCGATCCCGAACGGATTGGCGATCAGGAGGCGCATGCCAGATTTTCCAAGGCCGCTTCAAAGACTTCCTCAACGCTGGGGGAAAGAAGAATTTGGTGGAACGATCCCAGCGGTTTCCATCGGGACAGTTGCTGGGCATGTGTTCGGGGCGCCACCACGATGGAGCGCGTGCCGACCGCGGCTGCGACATGGACGGGACCGCTGTCGTTGGAAACCAGCAGCGAGCAGCGGCGCAAGACCGCCGGCAGGAGGTCCAGCGGAACGCGTCCGACCCAATCAACGACGGAAGCCGGAAACTGCCGACGCCATCGATCGCGGCTGGAACCTTCCCGAGGACCGCCCAGCAGGACCACGGGGTGCCCCGCCTCCGTGAGGCGCCGGGCCAGGCCGCCGAATTCTTCCAACGACCAGCTCTTGTCCGGGTTGCTGGTCCATGGATGGAGCGCCGTGATGGGAGAGGAGGAGGCCGCTCCTTCCTCCTGGAAAAACTGCTCCGTTCGCCGCGCCGCATCCGGCTGCGCGGGCCATTCCAGGATCGGAGACGAAGGGTTCAGGCCCAGCAGAGGCAGCAGCTCCAGATTGTATTCCGCCTCTTGAAGCGAACGTTCGGATTTTGTATCCGGAATCGAGCCCGTCAAAAGGAATCCCCATTTTCGCCGATACCCGATTCGAACCGGAATCCTGGCCAGGAACACCGCCCCATGGAAAAATTTGGAAGGATTGAAGACGACTGCCGCGTCAAACCGCTCTTTTCGAAAACGGATTACCCACCGCCGCGCCGCGCCTAAGCCGCGCGGTTCCTCCGGGTTCCATTCCAGCAGCTGATCGCAGTCCGGGTGCCCGGCCATCAACGGGATGAGCTCGCGATGAATCAGGAGACTGATCCGGCAGCTCGGAAAACCTTGCCGGATCTGATGAATCGCCGGAAGGGTCATCAAGAAATCCCCCATCCGGTCGTTGCGGATGAGGAGGAGATTTTTCAGTTTCATACGGGTGTTTCCCGGTACAAACGATCCAAGTCGCGCATCAGCCGGTCCACTCCGAATTCCCGCGCGGCGAATTCCCTTCCGGCCGATCCCAGGCGCCGGGCCAGTTCCGGATTGGCTGCGAGCGTTCGAAGCGCTTCGGCGAGAATTTTCTCGTCGTCGGAAGGGATCGCCAATCCGCGGGTGCGGATTTCGAATCCCTGACTGGAGCCGTTTTTTTCAGCGGCTCCCAGCAGGTCCACAACGCCGCCGACTTTTGTGCTGATGACCGGACGAGCCGCCGCCATCGCTTCGAGGATAGAAACCGGCGTTCCTTCGTTGCGGGAGGTTAAGCAGACGATGTCCAGCGTGCGATAAATGGCGATCCGATCGGTTTCCCAGCCGGAAAACCGCAGCATCGGATCCCTTAGCCCCAGTTCGGCGGACCGTTTTTCCAAAGCGGGCCGCTCTTCCCCATCTCCGATCACGAGAAATCGGAACAATTCCGCCGGATTGTTTTCTTGAAGGAGCCGCGCCGCTTTTAGGAACAGCGCGTGGTTTTTGATCGGAGCCAGCCGGCCGACGATGCCGACCCTCAGCGGTTTTTGAAACGGAGGCGGAGGAATATCCAGCAGTGGTTTGAGGGGCAAGCCCAAATGAACAACTCGGATCTTGGCCGCGGGGGCGATGGACCGATGGACCAAATCCTCCCGAACTGCCGCGCTGACCGCGATCAAGCCGTCGGTTCTCCGCGCCAGCCAGCGCTCGATGCTGCAGAACAGAGCAGTCTTTGCTTTTCCGAAATAGCCTTCCAGAACATGCCCATGGAATGTGTGGAACACCTTCAGCGGAGCGCGCGTCCAAAGACGGTAGACCCACGCTGCCGCCCGTCCCAAGGCGCCTGCCTTGGCGGTATGGGTGTGAAGGATATCCGGTTTTTCCTGGAAGAGACACTGCAGGATCAGGCAGAATGCCTTCAGATCTCGGAAAGGATGAAGCGGCCTTCCCATCGCGGGCAGATGCCGATGCCGGATGTTTTTCCCATCCAGCAGGTAGCCCATGTCTCCCTCGCCCGCCGCCGGAGCTCCGGTGATCAGCAGCGTGTTCCAGCCCAGACGGGACATCTGCTCGGAAAGAGCGACTGCCTGCTGCGCGGGACCTCCGATATTGAGCCGCGTGATGATCCGAACGATCTTTCCGGAATTAAGAAGATCGCCCATCAGAAACGGTTTGGGCGAAAGCGACACCCGCCAGTGTCCAGAAAAGGACCGCCTGCCGGAGCACGTAGAGATTGGTGTCAAACACCGACTGGACCAGAAAGGCAATCAGCGCAGCGGTGAGACCGATCCAGCCGGCTTGAGAGGTCCGGCGCGCCAGCGGCCGGAAGAGACAAAAGAGAAACCAGAGGAAGGTTGACAGGCCCAGCAGGCCCGTTTCAGCGGCGATCTGCAGAAAACAATTGTGCGCGTAGGCGGGCCACAGCGAGTAATCCGGCGCGTACGATTGGTAGTTGGACATGAAGGTGTTCAATCCCAAGCCGGTCCAGGGCCGCTCCAGGATCATTCGCCAGGCCGTATGCCACATGACCCGGCGTTCCTGAGATCCGACATCCAAGAGCCGGATGTTCTGAATGATTTGCGGCTCATACGCAATGACCCCGCTGACGAGGATCACCAGCAGGATTCCGGCCCAGATCCAGACGGATTTTCGGCGCGTCGTCCAAAGGATGGCCGCCGCTCCGGCGGCAAAACCCAGCAGCGCTCCGAGCGATTTCGTCCAGACCAGACAGCCGGTAGCCGCCAGGCCTAAAAGAAGAGTGCTGTCGAATTTAAAACGAGGCCGCCGGCTCAGCATGCCGAACGCGATGAGTGCCGCCACCATTAAAAAGGTCGCCAGATCATTGGGGTTTTTGTAAGGTCCGATCATGCGGACGTAATTCAGGGGTTTGTGCGTGATCGGATCCAGCGGCATCGAATGAGCGACCGGGTGGGCGATGGTCCACTCCTGAAGGAGCCCGTAAGCGATGACCAGCCAGGCGGCCGCGAAGAGGAATTTCAAGCCGCGTTCTGAGGTTTTTGGATGCTGGGCCACGTCGGCGGCGATCCAAAAGAAAAGTGCGTATTCCAATGTTTTGCCGATGAGCCCAGAGAGACTCTGATGCGGATACTGGCTGTAGGCGACGGACCAGGTGCAGACCCCCAGATAAGCCAACAGCGCGAAGAAGACCTGCTTTTCGGATGGAGATCGCTGGATGGAAAAAGGCTTCCATCCGATCAGCCAGCAGACCAGCAAAACCGGGAAAAGGATTTCAATCGCGGCGTTGGAGAATGGGATGACCAGCAGGCGAAGGCAGAGCGAAACTCGCCCGCACCCCCTCATAGGTTCGGGGTGGGTTTGTCCTGCGACATGAACCGGCCGGCGACCTGCCAGGAGAGGCCGTTTTCTTCACAGTAGCCCTGGATCTGCTGGACAAGATTCGGAGCCGGCTGCCGGATGGCGATGAAGATTTCGCGGACGCGGCTTCGCTGGACGATGGCGCCCAATTCCCGCCGAGATCCCAGGATGGGAACCCCATGAATTCTTCCGCCGA
>CAZKNC010000018.1:0-12387 GCA_964553935.1 uncultured Planctomycetia bacterium
TGAGAACACCCTCTTTCTGGGCAGCGCCGGCGGGGGGGGCCCATGGCTTGCGCCGGCCCGCCGGCAGGGATGCCGGATTCTTCTGCGGTCGAACAACGCGGGCGCCCGCGGTTTGCTCGCACGTCCGCCCCGGACCCTTCCGCTGGGATCGGCGTGGCGCGCGGCGCTGGAAGGTTTCCTGCGGATCTTTTCGAGCGAATGGCTGCATGGGGCCGCGACAACCGGTTTAAGCACGCTGCTCCAGGAGCTGCCCGTTCTGGAACGGCTCCGCTTCTCTCATTACATCTATACCAGCCAATACCGGCTGACGCCCCGCTGGCGCAACGCTTTGATCCGCCGGCGAGGGGCTCAGAGCTGGTGTTTCGCTTATTCCAACGGGGGCGGATTTCTCTATCGGGCGTATGGGCCGTTCGCCGGGGATGGGGACTTCGCCGGGCCGCACCGGTTTTGGGCCTATGAGAACGCCGACCACTTCGTCTCTCCCTGCCGGGACCTTCTCGAATACCATCGGCTGCACCGCCAGCAGGTTCGGCAATACCACGATGTCGGCAACATCTGGTCCGAGCAGATTCTGGAAGTCGAGAGAAACCAAGATTTGGAAGGAACCCGGCGCCAATGGTTCGGCCCGTCCGTCACCGGAAAAAAGGTGATTGCCTGGTTCGACACCACGTTCGTGGAAGCCCCCAACTGCCCCAGCACGATCAGCGAAGCGGTTCTTTGGTATCGGGATATCCTGCGGCTGGTCCAGGAGGATGAGCGGTTTTTCATGGTGATCAAGCCGTCCAAAGACGAAGGATATTACGTCAGCGAAGAGGCCGACCGTCAATGGGCGATTCCGCGGATCGGGCGCGGGCTCATGGAAGTTTGGCAGGCGCTCAAAGCCCATCCCCGGGTCCGTTTCCTTCAGAACAGCGACGATCCCACCTGCGTGGTGGTGGCCAGCGATCTGACCGTCACGTTTTGTTTCTCATCGGTCAGCGCGGAAGCGCTGGGAGCCCGCAAGCCGGGCATCTGGTATGAACCGGGCCAGCGGTGGAGAGACACCCTGTTGGGCAGGGAACCGCTGCTCACCGCTCATGGATACGAAGAGCTCACGTCGCTGGTGCGGCGGCTGATCTTCGAAATGAGCCTGCAGGAGTATGGCCTTTTCCTCGATCGAACGGCTCGAGGTCTAGTCGAAAGCCGCCTGGATGGGAAAGGAGTCACCCGCTTCCGAGATCTGCTGTGCGGCCGCCGCGCCGATTCAGAGGTCCGGATGTCTCTGGAGTCTGCTCTGCGGGAAAATCGATGAACAGAAACCCTCTGCGAGTTCTGGCCGCCCTCTTCCGGCCTTACGCCGGACGCATGACCTGGATTTTCTTGGCGACTCTTCTGGTATCTCTGCTGGAGGGTCTGAACATTGCGGCGTTTTTGCCTTTGCTGTCCGCGATGCTGGAGAGCCCTTCGACGGGGAATTGGAGCGCGCCTTTGAGGGCTCTTCTGGTTTTTTGCGAACGATGGGGGGGCGATCCTCTTCAAGCGGCTTTAGCGCTTTTGTTGGGGGTGACGGTCGTTAAGTGCATCGTGGTGTTATGGCGGGACGCGTTGGTGGCCCGAGCCAGCGGAAACGTCCAGTACGATCTGAAGAACCGGCTGCTGCAGCGGTACGCGGAATCTCCCTACAGCTTCTTCCAGGATCGGAAGCAGGGAGAGCTGATCTACCAGGTTTCCACGGCGGCCAATCGGGCCGGTGTGCTGGTCCAGAAAATACCCCAGATGGTTTCGGAGTTTCTCTTGACGGTGGTGCTGGGGGTATTGCTTTGGGTCACCCTTCCGTGGGCGGCTTTAAGCGTTTTTGTCCTCGGCGCCGCCTATCATGCTTTCACTCGTTTTCTCTCCGGCCGGGTTTCTTACCATACCGGCAAGGGCAGGGTGGAAGCCGGTGCCGCGCAGAACAGCCTGACCAATGAATTCTTGACCGGGATCCGGCAGATCATGGCGTATGGAACGCAGGCCGGCTGGCTCGCGAAATTCCGAGAGCAGAGCCGGATTTTTCGAGACTTGTTCGTGCGCGACTCCATCTGGCTGAGCATCCCGAAGGTCCTGCTGGAATTGTCCGCGGTGGCTTTCCTTTGCGCGGCGCTTTGGACCGTCCGCTTGTTTCATCCCGAGACCGTTCGAGACCAGCTGGCTCTGTTCGGCGTCTTTGCGCTCGGCTTGGTGAAGCTGCTGCCTTCTTTGACCTTGTTGGGGCATTTGCGCATGGAGCTGTCCGGTTTGATGGCCGATGTGGAGATGATTGAGCCGGTGCTCGCTTCTTCGCTGAGAGCCCCGGCCGGCGGACCCATCCGTTTCTCTTCCTTGGAAAAGGGAATTTCATTGGAAGGGATCGGATTTTCTTATCCGGGCCGCCCTTCCGTGCTTCGCGCCATCGATCTGGAGATTCCCCGCGGCGGAGTCACGGCGATCGTCGGGCCGTCCGGAAGCGGCAAAAGTACGCTGGCTTATCTGCTGCTTTCCCTGATGGAACCTTCCGAAGGGCGGATCCGGGTGGATGGGTTGGATTTCAAACAGCTTTGCCTGCGCGACTGGCGGGATCGCGTCGGGTTCGTTCCTCAGGAAATGTTTATTTTTCACGCGACCGTGGCCGAGAACATTACCTTTGGGCGAGAGGGATTTACGCCGGAGCGGATTCGGCGGGCCGCCGAGACCGCCAACGCCGATCCGTTCATTTGCCAGCTGCCGCAGGGATACGACACCGTGGTGGGTGAAAGGGGAACCAAGCTGTCCGGGGGACAGCAGCAGCGGATTGCGATCGCTCGCGCGGTCTTGAGCGATCCGGAAATCCTGATCTTGGATGAAGCCACCAGCTTTTTGGACAGCGAATCGGAGCGGCTCGTGCAGGAGGCCATTGAGCGGGTGTCCCGCGACCGAACCGTCATCTTAATCGCGCACCGGCTCACGACAGTTCAGCGGGCCAGCCAGATCGTCGTGTTGGAAAAGGGGCACATCGTCGAGCGGGGCCGCCATCAGGAATTGCTCCAGGATCGGGGAAGATATTACGACCTTTTTGCCTCGGCGGGGTTGGGGAGCGACCTTCCATGAGAATCGTCGTGACGGGGGCCTGCGGGCTGCTGGGCGCTCATCTGGCCGCGCAGTTGGAGGGCCGGCATACGGTCACCGGAGTAGATCGGCACCCCTGGTGGGGAGACCGCTCGCTGGCGCTGCGGGAAGGGGATCTCGAAGAAGATTCCTTCCTGCAATCGGTGATGAAGGAGGCCCAGCCGGAAGCGGTGATCCACTGCGCGGCGATGACCGATGTAGACGCCTGTCAAAAGGATCCGGAGCGCGCGCTGCGTCTGAATGCCGGAACGACCGGCCGGCTGCTGCGGGCCTCTCCGAAAGGAGCTCTGTTTGTTTATATTTCAACGGATGCGGTGTTTGCCGGAGACCGCTCGTTTACTCCGGAGGAGCATCCGGCCTGCCCGAAGACCGTTTACGGCCAATCCAAACTGCGCGGCGAGCAGGAAGTCCGCGAGGGAACGAAGAATCACCTGATCCTCCGGACCAATTTCTACGGCTGGTCTTCCGGCCGCAAGAAGACCTTCGCCGAATGGCTGGTTCGCGCTCTGGAGACGGGAGAACCGATTTTTCTGTACGAGGATTTCTTTTTTACTCCGATCTACGTCATCGATTTGACGCATCGGATCGCGCTGCTGCTGGAAGGGGCGGCCCGCGGGACCGTCCACGTGGCCGGCAGGGAGCGTCTTTCCAAAGCGGATTTCGGCAGACAGTTGGCCGGTCTTGCGGGGTTCTCTTTGGCGAACGTGACGGCCGGCTCTCTGGACCAGCGGCCGCTTCCGGCGGAACGGCCGAAGGATCTTTCCCTTTCGACGGAGAAGTTCAAGGCTTGGACCGGATTGGAGCTTCCGGACGCGCGATCCGGCATCCGGCGATTCCTCGCCGATCGGGGGAAGTTGTTGAGCGCGCGCCTGTTGGAGTTTCAAACGCAATGAAGCCTCGGCTGACCGTTCTCATGACGGTTTACAACGATGCCCGGTTTCTTCCTCCGGCGATGGAAAGTATCCTTCGGCAGAGCTACGAAGACTTTCAGTTTCTGATCCTGGACGATGGTTCGACCGACTCCACTCCGGAGGTCCTCCGTTCCTTCACGGATGCGCGGCTCTGCACTCGGCGTTTGGACCGGAACGTCGGCCAAACGGCCGCTTTGAACATTGGGCTTCGAGAAGCGGAAACCCCCTGGATCGCCCGGATGGATGCCGACGACGTGTCGCATCCTCAGCGCCTTCGAGAGCAGATGGACGTTCTGCGCGACGACCCCTCGCTTCACTGTGTGGGCACCGGAATCTGGGAATTCCGCGAGAATCCGGATCAGGTGGAAATCGTCAAACTGCGTCCGCAAAACCATGAGGAGATCTGGCAGGCCGCCCTCTGCGGATCCGGCATGATCCACGGGAGCATCGTGGTCCATCGCGATGCGCTGCTCGGAATCGGCGGATACAACGAGCTCTACCGTTACGGATCGGACCGGGAAATGTTTATCCGTCTGCTGTCCCGGCATCGGGCTCGGAATATTCAGAAGCCGCTTCTGGGAGTCCGCCGGGGTCCTCAGCAGGATTCTTTTACCTCCCGGGCGGCCGAAGAATACCTGGATCTTTTTCGGAAGCTTTTGAAAGAGGATGGGTTTTCAGAAAAGGATCGATCGGTTCTTCGGAACAGTTTGGCCTATTCTTACTTGTTCCGTTCAGGATTGGATTGGGAAAGCAAAAAGTTCGTGGAGTCGGTTCGGGATATGGCGCGGGCGTTCATGGTTTCTCCGGGCGGCTGTGCGCGCACGCTGGCGGGATCCGCGTTCCGCCGTGTTTTACCCCCGCAATGGCTGAAGGGGCCTCTTTCCCGATGAAGCGCTCTCTCCAGCAGCTGCATGAAGAGATCTGTTGGCTTCGGTCGGAAATTCCGCCGGTGGTGGGGTTCGGCATTCCCTGGCTGCAGATCAAACATCCGATTCATTCGATCCAGCGGCGGCTGTTGCTGGAAGAAAAAGGGCCTTCGTTGAACGGGCTGGTCCTGGGGATGCGGGCCCTTTGCGTGCTGGGTTACGCCGCCTACATCACGCTGCGTTGTCTGCAGACCCGGTTGGTTTGGAGGAAAGCGCTGAGATTGGCCCGGGCGCGGTCGTTTACGTTGGTGGCCAAGAGCTGGGTGGTGCCGCAGATCAAGCCGGAAGAAAAGGACTTTTATCTCGGAGACCTCCAGCAGAGGATGCAGAAAGCCGGTGAACCGCTCCTGCTCCTGCTCGGAGACTCCAACGGGGCCAGCTGGAGAATGAGCTCCGCCCCGGGGAGGGTGGGTTCCGTTCTGTGCGAGCTCTGCCTGGTTCCGTGGACCGCTCCGTTTCGAGTCGCTTGCGAGCAGATTCGGACCTCGGCCCGGCTTTGGGTTCGTGCGCGCTCTCAAAAAGGGGATCCTTGGATGGTTCGGGTCATTCGCCAGGCCTGCCGCGACAGCTTATCGATCCAGATTCTTCCGCGCGGGCTTTATTATTGGATCGGGCGGTGGACCGCTGAAATCTGGAAACCGAAGGCCTTCATCACGCTGTACGAGGGCAATGGATGGGAACAGCTTCTCTGGAAAGGGGCCAAGACGTCGCTCCCGACCTGCAGAAGCGTCGGGTATCAGCATACGATCCTCCTGCCGCACAATCTGGAGCTCCTGCGGCGCGGGGCCGGCTCCGACGCGAGCGACCCGGATTTGGTCCTTTGTCTTGGAGAAGGAACCCGCGACACTCTGGCCGCCAGCCATCCCCAATCGGTGCTGGTGCCCTTCGGCTCTTTTCGGAGGAGCGCCGCGGAAACCGATGCACAGCCGGATCCGGCCCGAAAAACCCTGCTGGTTGTCCCCGAAGGTTATCGCTGGGAAGCGGAGATGCTGTTCAATGCCGCGCTCGCGGTGGCTCGCCTTCTCCCGGATCATCGGGTTCTTTTGCGCTGTCATCCGGTTCTGCCGATGGAAGAGGTGCTCTCCCTTCTTTCGGAAGACCCGGGCCGGGTGCCGAACGTCGAGGTGTCCACCGGCCGTCCCATCGAGGAAGATTACGCCCGCTCTTCCGCTCTGCTTTACCGGGGATCCTCCTCGGTTCTTTATGCGGTCCTGCGGGGTTTGAAACCCATTTATCTGGACCATGGGGGAAGCGACCGGGTGGATCCGCTGTTCCAGTTGGACAGCCGATGGAAGGAAACCGCCGGGAATCCGCAGGAGCTGGCGTCCATTCTAGGGCGTTACGCCGAAACGGCGGGCCGCGGAGCCGGGGAGGAATGGAAATCGGCCTTGGCGTACGTCCAATCGTACGCCGGACCTGTTTCCGAAAAGAGCGAGAAAAATTTACTGGAAGCGCTTCGGCAAAACAGGGGGACCGGCCGGTCATGAGATGCCTGGTGTTCGGCTACGGCTACATGGGCAAGATCCGCTGCAGGGTTTTGCGGGAGCATCCGGAGGTCCGAAGCATCCGGATTGTCGATCCGGAAATCCAGAATCCTCCCGCGGAGGTCGCCGATTTTTTTCTGCCGAAGGGGGCACCCATTCCCTGGGAGGAAACGGACGCCGTCTTTATCTGCACACCCAACCACATCACCGCGGATCTCTGCGCCCAGGCCCTGCGGCGATGCGGACGCGTTTTCTGCGAAAAACCGCCGGGGCGAAACTGGGAGGAGTTCGGCCGGATCGCCGAGGCTGCGCAGGAGGATCCCGCCCGCCTGGTGGCGTTCGGGTTCAATCACCGCCTGCATCCGTCCATTCAAGTGGCTCGGGCGCTGATCGGTAAAGGGGGATTGGGGGAAATCCTGTATGTGAAGGGAACCTACGGCAAGTCCGGCGGGCTGCGATTCAAGGAAAATTGGAGGAACAACCCGGAGCTGGCGGGGGGAGGAATCCTTCTGGATCAGGGGATCCACATGCTGGACCTGATGCTGTTGTTTTCCGGTCCGCTGTCGGTGCAGGAAGCCATCCTGAACGATTCATTCTGGCGATCCGGGCTGGAGGACAACGCGTTCCTGCTGCTGCGCTCGGAACAGCAGGTGCCCGTTTTCCTGCACTCCTCCGCCACGCTGTGGAAACACACGTTCCGGCTCGAGATCGGCTGCAGCGAAGGGTACCTGATCGCCAACGGTTTGCTTTCCCAAAGCGGCAGCTATGGCCGCGAGCAGCTGATCATCGGGCGCCGCCAGTTTGAGGATGAGACATTGGCGGTCGGAAATCCCCGGGAAGAAATCGTCCATTTTGACCGGGATGAATCTTGGCAGAAAGAGGTGGACGAATTTATCCAGGCGATCCGCGAGAATCGCCCGTGCCGCCATGGAACCCTGGAGGACGCGCGGCAGGTGATGCGGATCATTCGCGATGTCTACGCCATGAGGAGACCATGCGTTCCATAGAAACCACCGATGTGTTCGCTCTTTCCGCGGTCAAGCCGATCGAACGGCTGGATCGGTACAGACGATTCAGCCTCGAGGCGGTCCGTCAGGCGCTGTCGGGCGCCACCCGCAGGAGGGAGCGCTCTCCCGTGGCCGATGCCACACTGGAACCGGCCGGATCCGTGGAAGGACTGGAGTACAGCCGTTGTCCGGTCACCGGATCGTTTTTCTTGACCCAGCTTCCAGATTGGAAAAGCTGGAAGTCCCTTTTGCAGGCGGTCAATCAGTACCGGCGGTCTCCGGAAGCGTTCCATTTGGAGCTTTCCGAGTCCAGAAGCGAAAAGGTATACTGGCCCAAGGTGGAATGGATCCAATCGAGCCTCCGGCTGCAGGGAATTCAGCGGCCGAAGATCCTGGAAGTCTGCACGCCGCCGAGCGCCATGCTTCAGCTTCTTCAAGAGAGCGGGCTTTTTTCAGAGGTTTTTTCCCTGGATGAAATGGAGCTGGCTCATGGAGAGGCGAAGGAGACCGGGGCCGGAGTCGAGGCGGCTTTGCTGCTGGAATCATTGGACCGCTTGGATGATCCGGTCGCTTTGCTCGAGGCCGTCTCCAAGCGGCTGGCCCCCGGCGGGCTGCTGTTTGTAACCGGGCTGGTTGCTTCCGGTTTTGACTTCGCGGTTCTGGGCCTGCGTCACCGTTACTGGGTTCCTCCGGATCGGACCAACTGCTTCAGCCGGATCGGACTGCAAAGGCTTCTGGAACAGGCCGGCTTCACGCTGGTCGAGGTGAGCACCCCCGGCGTGCTGGATGTGGAGATCGTGCAGGCGCATTGCAAGGCCGATCCCGCGCTGGCCCAATCGAATTTTGAAAGGCAGGTGGTACAGGGAGACGACGAAACCCGCGCGGCGTGTCAGTCGTTCCTGCAGCAAGGCGGACTCAGCTCGTTTGCGCGGATTGTGGCGAAGAAAGAGAAATGACCCCAGCCGACGGATCGTTTTTGAAGATCTACTTTTCGGAAAGCCAGGAAGTTGCCCGGCGCCTGGATCTGGAAGTTTTAGACCGGATGGTCGACCGATTGGCGCGCCTCCGCCAAGAAGGGGGACGGCTTTTCCTGATCGGGGTCGGCGGCAGTGCCGGCAACTGCAGTCATGCCGTGAATGATTTCAGGAAACTGGCCGGAATCGAGGCCTATTCTCCGGTGGACAATGTTTCGGAGCTGACCGCTCGGACCAACGATGAAGGGTGGGAAACCGTTTTCTCCGGTTGGCTGCGCGTCAGCCGCGCTGGCGCGAAGGACGCGCTGATGGTTTTCTCGGTCGGCGGCGGCAGCCGGGAGAAGAACATCAGCGCCAATTTGGTGGCGGCCATCGACGAGGCGAAAGGGCGGGGGATGGATGTTCTGGGCATCGTCGGCCGCGACGGCGGGTACACCCAGCGGCGGGGGGACCTCGTGCTGGTGGTCCCGACGGTAAACGAAGGCAACGTGACGCCCCACACGGAAGCTTTTCAATCGGTAATCTGGCACGGTCTGGTTTGCGACCCTCGCCTGATGGTTCAAGGGAATAAATGGGAAACCACGGCTGCAACACAGGGAGCGAAGGGATGAACGCATTGGGCCTGACGGGAATCTTTCTCGATACGGGAAAGCTGGAAGAGATCCGCAAGTATCACGCGCTGGGGGTCATTCGGGGGGTCACCACCAACCCCAGCATTTTGGTCAAGGACGGAGTCGCGAGCGGCTGGCCAGGGATCGAACGCCATTGCCGAGAGATCCTTCGGCTGGCGGCGCCGCTTCCGGTCTCTCTGGAGGTGACCACCAACGAGCCGGAAGAGATGCTGGAGCAGGCCCGGATGCTGGCTTCCTGGGGCCCCAACGTCAACGTGAAGATTCCGATTCACGGACCGGAAGGAGAGATCGATAATCTTCGGTTGGTTCATGATCTGGAAACCAAGGAGAATATCCGCGTCAATGTGACGGCCATGATGAGCGCTCAGCAGTGTCTGCTGGCGGCGATGGCTGGGGCGACCTATGTGTCCATTTTTGGCGGCAGGGTCAACAACATGGGCTACGACTCGCGGCAGGAGGTCCGGCGCCTGCGCTCCCTGCTGGATTCTTTTGCTAGCCCCGCCAAAATCATTGTCGGCTCTACGCGGGAGGTGCTCAACATCGTCGAATGGTTCGAGGCCGGCGCCGACATTGTGACCGCGCTGCCGTCTCTGATCGAAGGAATGCTGGTGCACCCATACAGCAAGGAAACCGTAAAGATGTTCCTCGCCGACGGCCTCAAGCTGGCCGGACCTGCGAAGGGAATCCCGGCCCGGGCCTGATCGATGACCCAAGCGGCTCCGGTTCCTGCGGGCACCTGGTCTTCCGACTGGCAAAACAACGGCCATGCGGACCATTTTGACGCCCGTTCGGTTCTTCCTCCCCGGAGTTTGATCCGGAACTACGAGGCGTTCAGCGATGTCCGAATGCTGGCGGAACGTCTTTCCGGCGACAGGAAGCCGGTCTCTCTGCTCGAGGTCGGCTGCGCGACCGGCGAGTTTCACCGATACCTGTGTCTGCGCCATCCCCGCGCGGCATATTACGGCATCGACATTTCTTTGCCGGCGGTGACCAAAGCCCGCCAGAAATATCCGCAGGGACGTTTTTACGTCAGCCGGCCGGAGGGATCGGTTGAGGACCAGCTGATTTCGCTGGGGATCCCCGCCCGGCCGGAGATCCTTTATTCAAAAGATGTTCTGCATCACCAAACGGACCCGTTCGGATTTCTCTCTCAACTGCTGGACGTACCGACCCGATTTTTGATTCTTCGGACCCGCACGCGGGAGAAAGGGGCTACGGAACTGGATCCGGAACTTTCCTGCCAATACCACTACCAGGGCTGGATGCCTTACATTGTTTTTAATCGTGAAGAACTGGTTCAGAAAATCCACAGCCGCCATCCCCGAGCGGAAATCTCCGTGCAGAGAAACCCGATGGTGTTGGGCGGACGGGAGAGCCGATTTCTTCCCAAGGAATGCTACTTGCCGGAAACCGGCACCGCGGAAACCGCCGTTGGGATCTTCCTGCAGACGGATTTCCCGGGCCGGGTCCAGGTGACGGACCGAATGGAGCGGCTGCGTCCCTATCCTTTGACCGACCGCCTGGCTCTCTATTTGAAGAAACGGTGAGCTTGCCCACGCTCCACTTCGTCCTGGCGGCGAACAACTCCAGCAGTCAAACGCGCGTGACGGCCGAATATGCCAATGAGCTGGCTCGGCGGGGTTTCCAGGTTCTCATCTCCGTTCCGAGATTCGATTTCTACGATTTCATTCAGTGGCGGCTGCGGTATGACTGGAATAAGAGTCTGAACCGCTGGGCCCGGTTTTCCCGCTGGGTCCGATGGTTCGCTCTTCCGCGGCTGAAATCGGCCCTGATCCAGCTTCCTTGGTTCGGGCAATCGGCCCACCGGCTGGATCCCCGCGTCCGTGTTTGCCGCTACGGGACTCGCCCGACCGCTCGGAACATGCCGGATGCCGACGTGGTGATCGCGTTCCAATGCTATTTGCTCGGGCATCTGTCGGCCCTGCCGGAGCCCAAGGGCAGGGTGATCGGCAGCGTCCGGCTGGATTACGGCGCCGGAACGCGGGATCCGGATCCGATGGTCGCCGAGTGGCGCCGGTTCTGCAACGAGTTTTACCAGCGGCTGAAGGTCCCTTTGTTTGCCGTCAGCCGGCGCTCCTTGGAATCGGCCCGCGCCATGGGCATTGACGTGGAAACCGTCATTCCCAACGGCATCAACACCGAGGAATTCACCGACGGCGGACGCCGAGGAGCGCGGAATCCTTTGCGCGTTACGCTGTTCACGCAGGATCATCCGCAGAAGGGGCAGGATTTCGGTTGCGCGGTCGTGGAGCGGCTCCGGAAAGAGCTCGGGGAAGATTCGAGAGTCCTTTTTACGGCCGCGGGCGGTCCTGTCAAAGAGCGATACCGCCCTTTGTTCCACGAGATCCGGGGTTATCTGACCGGTCCCGACTACGTCCGGATGTTTCGGGAGACGGACATTTTTATCTATCCCAGCTTGTACGAAGGTTTCCCGGCGGTTCCGCTGGAGGCCATGGCCTGCGGTTGCGCGCTGGTGACCACGCGCGTGTCCGGAATAGAGGAGTACGGGCTCCATGGGGAGAATTGCCTGATGGCCGATCCTCATGATGTGGAAACGATGGTTGGGAACGTGCGCAGGCTGATCGAGGAGACGGCTTTCCGCGATCAAATTCGGGAAAAGGGATTGGCGACGGCAAAAACGTTCGGATGGGACAAAGCAGCCGATCGGCTGCTTTATTTTTTGAAGGATTCAGGCGCCCTGTCCGTTCCGGATTCCATGGAAGAGGCGACCGTGGGTTATGGAACTTAAAGAGAAGCTTCAGAAACGTCTTCCGGTCCTGGGGGGATGGACTTCGCTCGCGCATCCCTCGATCACCGAAATCTTCACGCAGATCGGCCTGGATTTCATCGGCATCGACCTGGAGCACAGCACCATCTCTCAGGAACAGGCCCAGCGCATCCTCGCCGCTTCTCAGGCGGCCCAAACCCTCTGCTTGCCCAGAATTTCCTCCCACAACGCCGAGCAGATCAAGCGTCTGCTGGATTCCGGAGCCGACGGCATCATCGTCCCGAACGTCTGCTCAAAGGCCGAAGTGAAACAGCTGGTTCAATGGAGCAAGTATCCGCCGGTGGGTAAGCGCAGTTATGGGGTGGCCCGCGCGCAGGCCTACGGTTTTCAGTTCGAAGAGTATGTTTCCCGCTGGAACGAACGGTCGGTACTGATCCTTCAAATCGAGGCACAAGCCGGCGTGGAGGCCTTAGAAGGGATGCTGCGCCATCCGGAAGTGGACGGCGTCATGGTCGGCCCCTACGACCTCTCCGGTGATCTGGGAATTCCGGGCCAGCTGGCCCATCCGCGGGTGCTCCAGGCCTGCCAGCGGGTCGTGGAAA